>NZ_BSTC01000020.1 GCF_030269305.1 Kineosporia sp. NBRC 101731 | reverse complement strand
GTCCTGCCCAAGATCCTGCGCCTGCCCACCAGCGCCTGGATCAACAAGCCCGCCGAACCCGAACCCGAACCCCGCCTGACACCAGTCGGTTAACACCCGCTGGCCTCAATCCCTTGACACTTACCGCCCGACCTTTCGGTCAGAATTCGAACCCGCTTCGTGGGGGTAACACTGTGTCCGAGGGGACTCGACCCCCTCCACAGTGCACACCTGCATGAACCAGGTGAACATGACCTTGATTGAAGCGAACCACGTCGCGGTCGTCAACCCACTGGTTCGGCAGCCTGTCTCGTTACAGGGAGACGACCTCGACCAGGTCTTCCAGACCGCGGAAGTCGTCTGGATTGAGGGTGTAGAGCTTGGCCTCGTGGGCGTGGGCGGTTGCTGCAATCATGAGATCCAGGACGCGACCGCGCGGCTGCCGACCGATGTCGACCACCCGGGCGGCCAGGCGTCCGTAGCTCTCGGCCACTGCGTCGTCGACCGGCAACGGATCGAACCGTCGCTGCAACACGGTCATCCGAGACAGACGTTGAGCCCGAGCGTCTGAGGTCTTGGCGACCAAGATCCCGAACTGCAGTTCGGCCATGCTGACCACACTGATCGCGAGTCTTCCAGGGATCGGCTCGAGGCCCTCGGCGATCAGGACGCTGGTGTCCAGGATCCCGCGTTCCACTACTTCTCCCAGGGGTCGATCAAGGACTGGTCGACAAGATCGCGATCAGCAGGCCAGTCGGCGTCCACGGGACGATTGAAGACATCCGCCACCTGTTCCCAGGTCACCCAGGACTTGGACCCGCTCAGCGGGCCGAGTACGGCCGCCGGCCGACCGGCCACGGTGACGGTGACCTGCTCGCCGCTCTCGGCGCGTCGTACCAGGTCGCTGGCGTTCTGGCGAAGATCACGCAGCCCAATTTCCTCCATCCGGCCAATGTAGCACTTGTGCTACCCGCATCTTGTTCATCACACTCACGCCACTTGAGGGTGGAGGCTGTCGCGTCCGTCGGTCATGCACAATGCACCATAAATGGCAATTCCCGGGCTTCATCCCATAGGCTCCAGGGATTCGGTGAGGTCTTAACTCCTGGGACGGGTACAACCACCGTGACACACGAGCAGGGCACCTCACGCTGGAGCTCTCACATTTCTCCGCGCTGTCAGCCGATCCCCGAGCACAGTCAGGCGTTCTCGCGATTCCACTGTCAGGATCGCGTTCGAATTCTCCCGAGCGCGCTTCACCAGGTTGATTGCCGTCTCACGCAGTGGTTCGGGCAGTGCCTGGGGTGAGTTCACAATGAGGTGACTCAGGGCCGGCTCGATCTGCTCGGCCGTCCAGACCACCGCCCGATCGGCGTCCCCATTGGCGATCTGCTCCAACGTAATGGGAGCGGCCAGCACCGCCACTGCATGAGCAACAGCACTGTCCCAGGCTCGTGCCCGCGCTGCCTGTTCGCGAGCGGGGCAGGCCTCTGCCATTCGAGCGGCAATGCTGGCTGCGGCCTGATGGGCGTCGCGGGCCGCCGCATGTTTTGCAGGCAGGGACGCCGGCTCGTTCTGCGCAACCGCTTCCCGGACTTCGATCACGGCCTCGAAAATCCTTAGCGCATGACGTAGATCGGCGATTGGCCCTCGATCAGCCAAGTAGGCCGCATAATTTGCGAGGTGGAAGATCTGCGCGCCGTTCAGCGAGTCCAGGTGAGAGCCCGGCATCGGGGGCATGCTTCGAGCGCTGAGTGCCTGTCTCCAGCCGCGGGCCAACGCCCGGTCAAGACCTGGGGGTTTCGATGACGCCGGATCATGGATCTTGGCCAGCGCCACGGTGGCGATCTCCAGCAAGTAGCTGGCTGCACCAGGGTCTATGTTCCCAGCTTCATAAGCGTGCCAAGCACTCTGCTGCGCTTGCAAGACTTCCGTCATCGCCGCCTGCATCTCAGCTGCAGGACGTTCGCGAGATCTGACGTTGTCCCATAGCCTCAGGTAGGCGGAGTAGCAGCTGACGAGAACCACAGCAGGGTCATGCTTATGTGGCCCGGACCAGTATTCCTTGGCGATGAGGGCTACGAAAGAACGGGTCCGTTCACGCAGCTGGGGTGCTTTAGAACCTGAGTCGCTCACGTATCTGAGGTAATTCACGGCCACGTGGACGGCAACCAGATGGGCGCGTGCTCTGTGGTCGGGCAGCCCGGCTGGAGGACTGGGCCATTCGTCCAGCGATTGGGCGTCTTGCAGCTCGACCTGGCCGCTGATGTCTCCTTGGCCTAGCGCCTCGGCCACGAATGGCGCCACCATGGCCCCGACGCGCTGGTAGCTGTGGGCGGTGCGGTGCCCTTTCTCGTCCTCGACCACCCACACCATGCCTGACCCGGGTCTCCCCATCTGCAGCAGTCGTCGGCACCAGGCCGCGGCGATGTCTTCCCCCCGTTCCGGGCCGATGCCAGCGAGCCCGGCCAGATTGAGCTGTTGAAGGGTGTCATCGATCAGGGCCAGACATTGGGGTTGCCAGGCGCTGTCCTGACCGGTGACGCCAGACGCCCCGATCTCGGAACGGGCGGCTGTGGCGCCGAGGTTTCCAAGCCCTACCTGGTTGCCCCACCTAACTGTCAGGGACCGTTGCACAGCACGTGCCTGTAGCGCCGCGATGACCAGGGCTGGTTGACCGCGGAAGACTTCTAGGGTCAGACCGGCCCAGATCGCCAACCTGAGCCGCGGACTGGCCGAGGTCTGGTTGATGCTGGCACAGACCGCGCCAACGGCCTGCGTCGAGTCCCTCAGTAGTCGATTGGCGCCGGCAAGCACCACCGCGGCCTTTGTGTGGGGCCCGAACCGATTCAGTGTCGCGTTGGCCAGGGAACCCAACGGTGCTGCACCACCTGGGACGACCACCCCTCGCCCATTCCACATCCAGCCTTGCGCATCGTCTTCGTGCCCTGAACCTGCCCCGGGCGCCGGGGCTTCACCGTCCTCAGGTGATTCGAGCGACGCCGAGCGTTCCGGGAGGGGGGCTCCTCGCGCGACCTCCGTCAGCGTCAAGGTCGAAAAGTCGCAGACCCAGGTTCGATCGAACGGGTTTTGAGCCCAGACGACTCCAAAGAGAGGGGCTACCTTGCGAGCGATTCTGACAGAGACGATCTCAGAACGCGGATACTCCCCTTCCGGGACGACCGCGGGCAGCGTGTTCACAGCCGGAACCGTAGCCCACTAACTCGTCACGGGAAGGCTACTTTCTCGTAGATTTCCTGTTGATAGAAAAAATTCTGCGAATTTGTCGAGCGGTGCACGCGGCCAGACCTGCGGTTTCCATGCTTCTGATCAGGGCCATCGTGAATTTCACAACGCTGGCAAGAGCTGGCCCTGCACTACCGCTGCCCCCTCTAGGAAAGGTTGGCGCTCCTGGGGACCGTCGGTCGGGGCTAGCATCATTCCCGCAAGCTTGCCCCTCGGGGCCGACCGGCGTCATGTCCGCTGCTGCTGTTTCTCTGGTTCGTGTCTCACTGATTCGCCAGCCTGGGGGTGGCGGTTCCTCAGTCCTGAGAAGTTCAAGTTGTGGGCCTCTGCGCCTGGTCGTCAGGTCCCGGGCGAGCCTCGAACGTGCTGGTTGCTGGACGCCGGGCCGGGCGTCCAGTGCCGCCGAACGAGAGCAATCAACTGTCTGAGCTGGTTCCGGGAAGAAATCGGGACCAGGACGTCGTGGGGCCACCAGCACCTGTCATGACGAATCTTCTTTCACCAGTGATGTTCAGGGAGGACTCTTGTCCGGCATCAGCGCCCAAGAAGCTCGGGTACAGACTCGCAAGCTCATCGACTTCCTGGTCGAGATCACCGAGTCGGCCGAGCGCAATCCCGAACTGGACATCCTTCAGGCGGACAGGCAGGAATGGCGCCTGTGGTGGCTAGAAGACATGCCGCCTGGCGGTCCCAACGTCGATCTGGCCTGCGTGTCAGGCACTCTCCTGAGAATGCTTCCTCCTGCTCGACCGCTCGCCCCGCCACCACCGGCGGCCGTGGCCACATGGCTGGACCCAACCGTCGACCGCGAGGTCCCGGCCCAGGAGCCGCGCCTGTTGGAGCAGGCATCCACTCAAGTCGCGCAGTTGGGAACCGATTCCGGGTCGCAGGCGTCCCCGACATCAATTCCTGGGTCAGTGGTCCGGCAGTTCGAGCGGTGGCTCGTCAGCTGGCAGGAGTGGGCGCAACATCGCCGGCAGGCCGAACAACTGCAACCGTTGTACGACTACTTGGCGGATGTCTGTGCGCAGATCGAGCAGCGCGACAACGACTACGAACTCGTTCTGTGTCGCGGTCTGGTGCGCTGGCAGGCCCCCGACGGAACCGTCGTGCGGCGCCATCTGGTGACCGAGCAGCTTCTGCCGACGGTGAACAGCAAGAGCGCCGAAGTCGTCCTGGACTCGGCGAACGGGTCGCGCCGGTACGAGGACTCGCAGGTATTCGGGACCTTTGAGTCCTACCAGCACGACCGCGGATCACAAGCACGTCAAACAGTCGAGCAGGGCTTCCAGGACACGTTACCCGGCCCCCAGATCATCCGACACCTGGGTGACTGGGTAGGCCAGTGCCTCCTGACCGGGGTACGCGCTGCCACGACGGGTGCCGAGCGGATCGAGCCCGGAACCACGGTAGAGGTCAGCGACTCTCCCGCGCTCATCTTGCGTCCCCGCAGCAAAGCAGCGCTGGCTGAAGCCTATAAGAAGATTTCTCGGCAACTCAGGGATGACGAATGCCCGGTTCCTGTTGCTATGAGCCAGCTGATCACCGACACCGACGCCCACCAGCGTCAGGAATGGGTGCTCGCCCAGGGTGGTACCAGCGGAGATGTTCTGGGTCAGGATCCCCGGTTCCCTTTAGCCGCGAACGAGCAGCAGGAACAGGTGATGGATCTGCTGCGCCGAGAAACTGGCGTCGTGGTTCAGGGCCCGCCCGGCACCGGCAAGACGCATACGATCGCCAACCTGGTCTCGGCGCTGTTGGCCCGTGGCCAGCGTGTCCTGGTCACCAGTGAGAAGGATCAGGCCCTGCGCGTCCTGCGGGACAAGATCCCCCAAGAGCTTCGGCACCTGTGCGTCTTGCTGGCCGGTGGCGGTCGCAGCGCCGCCGAGGAACTCGAGCAGGGTCTGGACGCCCTCTGCGCGGCCATCGCCACCAACGATGCTGCCTCCCTCGAACAACGCGCCCAGGCTCTGGCCGCCGAACGCCTCGCTGCCCGCCAAGCAGCAGCCGACCTGAACGAGAGGATCGGGCGACTCCGCGAATCAGAGCACCACCGGCACCCACCGGTCATCTCCTGGTACAGCTCCACCAGCTACGCAGGAACCCTCTCGGACATCGTCCGCGAAGTACGCCAGCACGAGAGCCAGTACAACTGGCTACCACCCCTCAGTGAGGCTGCCACTACAGCTGAGTCCTTCAGCAGGTCCGCGGTGCGACCACCGTTACCCACCGAGGACATGCTGCACCTGCACCAACTCCTGCTCACCGACTCTCCCCAGCGCCATCAACGGCTCAGCCAGCACCTTCCGCCCGCCTCCCAGATTCCCGACCCTGGCCCCCTCGCGCAATGGATCGACACCGAAACCCGTTCCCGCGAGATGGCTCACAGATCCCAGACAGACCACAGCCGACAGCTGACCGCTCTCTCGGAATCCGATCTGACAAGAGTAAACACCTTGTCACGCGATATCTCGCATACCTTGCAGCAACTCGGCTACGCCCACGACGACGGCGTCACCACCAGCAACGAGACGAGAGGGAGCACCGACGCCAGTGCCGTTCTCGAGCCAGGAACCGCGCCGTCATGGGCCTGCACTGCCGTGGATGAACTACTCGCCGGCCGCGGCAAGGGCCTGTGGGGCACCCTCCTGGGCGTGAGGGAAGAAGCGCCTCGCCTGCAGGAGCAACTGCGCCAGCACGGCGTCGATTATGTAGTAGACGTCGCACCGATCGCGGCGAACGAACTGGGCGTAGCCCGCGGCGCCCTGGACACCGGCCGAGAGTTCGCCGCGTACGTTCGCGGTGGCGGCAAGTTCCGCTCGGCCAAATGGTTGCAATCCCGGCAGCAGAGCCAGGCGAGCGACTTCCTGTCCATGGTCAAGGTCAATGGAAAGACCCCCACCACGCAGGAATTCCTGGACGCGGCCGTGCAGCGGATGGAGGCAGAAGTCGCTGCCCTGCAGCTAACTGAGAAATGGGCCGACTGCGGAGTTGACATTCCCTGCACCCCCAGCGCTCAGCGCCTATCCGATCTCGTGGACAAGTCCGACCAACTGAACCTCATTCACACCATCACGCAGCTTCATGGCCGGCTCACGACTCTCCTTGAGCCCGTCGGGCTCTCGGCCATGGTCCGCAGCGTCACCGGGATGACACAGGTCAGCGCCGCCGCGACCGCCGCCCAGCAACATCTGCAGCACCAACAACTCAAGAACCGCATCGATGCCCTGACCAGCTCCCTGAGGCGCACGGACCCAACCGTCACCTGTCCCGAGGTTGCTGACCTGCTCACCGCCGTACGCGAGCGCGACATGCCCACATACATCGACGCGCTGGCCCGTCTGGAACAGGCCCGTGCTGAACAATCGGCGGCCGTTCACCTGGCCGATCTGAAAGCACGCCTGCAGCGGTCGCACCCGTCTGCCCTGTCCCTGATCGAGGAAACAGCGAGCCACCCGGCGTGGCCCGGGCGGCTAAAACACATCCGAGACGCCTGGGCATGGCGCCAGGCCGAGGCCTTCATCCTGAGCCAGCGCACAGCGCAGGAAGAGCGTGACCTGCAGGACGAATACCTCATCGTCGAGGAGCACATCCAGAACCTCACCGCGCAACTGGCCGCCACCGAGGCCATGTCCCACACCCTTGCCCGGATGAGCGACGAGCACGCCCGTGCCCTGCGGACCTACCAGGAGCACATGATCCATAGCAGCGGCGACGGGCAGCGCGTACGAACCTTCCAGCGGGCCGCCCGCGCTGCAATGGACAAGGCCAAGACCGCAGTCCCGGCCTGGGTCGTCCCCCTGCCCAAACTCCTGGCCAACCTTCCCGTGGAACGCAACTCCTTCGACGTCGTCATCGTCGACGAAGCCAGCCAGGCCGGCATGGAACAGCTTTACCTGCTGTGGCTCGCCCCGCGCGTCATCGTGGTCGGCGACAACAAGCAGTGCACACCTTCCGACACCCGCCTGGGAGGACACAAACGCATCTTCCAGCAGTTGCCCCGATTCCTGGACGGCGTGGATAGCGACATCCAGAACCTCTTTACCCCCAAGACCAATCTCTACGGTCTTCTGTCGGCGCGCTCCGGCAAGGACAATGTCGTACGACTGCGAGAGCACTTCCGCTGCGTTCCGGAGATCATCAACTGGTCCTCCAAGCAGTTCTACGAGCTCAACGGAACGCCCGGCCTGATCCCATTGCGCGAACGCCGAGCAGGGGACCTCCCACCCCTCATCGTCCACAAAGTCGAGGACGCGGTCCTCGAGGGGCGCCGCACCGCCGTGCACAACACCGTCGAGGCCCGGCACATCGCCGAACAGTTGCGTGCCTGCATCGACGACACCGCTTACCACGGAAAGACATTCGGAATCGTCGTCCTACTCGCGAGCCGCGGCCACATGAACTGCATCGACCGTGAACTCCGCAAGATCCTGTCCTCCGAGGAAATGCAACAACGCAAGGTCCGGGTCGGGCAGGCCTCCGACTTCCAGGGCGACGAACGTGACGTAATCTTCCTGTCCATGGTCGTTACTGGCCAGCCCCAGGCCCAGCGAGCCCTCATGTACCGGCAATCCATCAACGTTGCTGCCACGCGCGCCCGCGAGCAACTACGGCTCTTCACCAGCGTGGAACTCGGTGACCTGAAACCCGGTGACCTGCGAGGAAACCTGATGAGCTACATGATGGATCCACCGTCCGTGTACGGCCCCTCTCCTACCCTCGACGCCGTCAGCGCCACCCGCCCCACCACGCCCTTCGAATCGCTCCTGGAGCAGCGTGTCTTCCGCGAGATCAAGACTCGCGGCTTCCATGTCGTCCCGCAGTACAAGGTCGGCACCCGCACCCTTGACCTCGTCGTCACCGGCGACGGAGCCCGGGTCGGCGTTGAATGTGACGGCTACCGGTTCCACACCAGCACCACCCAGATCGCCTCCGACGCCCGCCGCGACCGCGAACTGGCCCGCATGCACTGGGACATCATCCGCGTACGCGAAAGCGAGTTCGAGTTCGACCGCGAACACGAAATGGCCCCCGTCTGGAAAGCACTTGAAGCCCGCGGCATCCAGCCAACCGTCAACGATCCAGAGGTAGCAACCCGCACATGGGCGCCCATCGAACTGCCCGACGAGGACGAGGATGACGACGAATGAACACGACGATCCCAACCGAAATGCAACTCGACCCGAACATTCTCGAGGCAGTCGCCGACGTCATCTGCGGTGACGACACCTCGCCCTACTACCGCAGCGGTCCAAAGATCTCCCGCCTCTTCAGCAGCGCCGGCTGGAAGTGGGCTGGCACGGTCGAAGGCGGCCGTCGAGCCTGGGTCATAGAACAGCTCCACGACCGCAGAGCAAACCCTGAGGACATGCAGCGGCTGATCCTGCGCCTGGCCGATCCACGCGAGTACCTCGATGACACCCCGGCCCTCGACGCGACCATTCATGACCTCAACGAACTGCTCGCCCTCGAGGGGATCGAGATCCACTTCACCGAAGCCGGACCCGCGCTACGTACCAAAAGCCGAACCAAGAACCGCCTTACCGAAACAGCTCCCGCGAGACTAGACGTCGATCTAAGCCTCGTCGTGCACGACCAGAAATTCGGCGAACAACTCAACCTACGCCTGCAGGAAGCACGCACCTGCTGGGACCAAGGCGCAAACCTAGCCGCAATCATCATGCTGGGCAGCCTTCTCGAGGGAGTCCTGTACGACTACGCACGCAGCCACATCCCCAACTGGGACAACGACACCCTTCATCGACTGATCGAGCTCGCGGGCAAGAATGGGTGGATCTCCCGCGACGTAGTCGACTACGCGCACGTACTGCGCGACCACCGGAACCTGATACACCCGCGCAAACAACAGAGCGACGGTCACAAACCCAACGGCGACACGGTCCGAATCGCATGGAACGTCGTCGTAGCCGCGCTCAATGACCTTGCACTTACCAACTCGTCGCAAGCCCCTCTATCGTCACAGCCATCCTCATCGCAAACTGCCTGATCTGATCTATGAGGGCCCGGGGTTGCGATTCCCCCGGGCTACTCGGCACCCTAAGCCGAAGTCCGCGCCGACGACGATGGCCTTCGGCGTCCGGAGACACCGAGCCACTGAGCAGGTGCCACTAGGGGGTGCTGATCTCGATGAGGCTGCCGTTTCGGCCATCTTGACTGAACGGACGCGGTCGAACTCATTCTGTGTAGATGGCTTTCCCCGAACAGCAGGTCCTCTTTGATCTTCCGGCGGCGACCCCGGCCGGTGGATGGCTGATGGGTGGCGCGGAGAACGCCAGACCCGAATCAGATCGAGCTGATCAGGAAACAGGATCCGGCGCAGGGCTGAGGTTCGCTTTGTATGGGCGAGTGTCGACGCGAGAGTTCCAGGACCCACGGACATCGCTGGGATGGCAGCGCGAGAGCGCCCAGGATCTGATCCAGCCTCACGGGCGGATCGTGAGAGAGTTCTTTGACGTCGGGTGCTCCCGTCGTCTGCCCTGGTCGCATCGACCCCAAGCCCGTCAACTCCTGCAGAAGCTCGACCTACCCGACCGTGGAGGCATCGACGCGATCGTGGTCGGGGAGGCCGAGCGAGCCTTCTGTGCTGGGCAGCTGACCGCCATGATCCCGTTGTTCGCACGCCTCGGTATCCGAGTCTGGCTTCCCGAGTTCGACGGCCCCTTCGACCCCGACGACACCACCCACCGCGTCCTCGCCCTCCAACTGGGCGCCCAGGCCCGACGCGAAGTCCTTCGAACACGCTTTCGAACGCTGGCCGCAATGCGGTCCCAAGTTCGCGAACAGGGCCGGTATCTGGGCGGACGCCCGCCCTACGGATACTGCCTGGTCGACGACGGCGAGCACCCCAACAAAGCTCATGCCCGCTGGGGCCGGCGAATCCAACGCCTGGATCCCGATCCCCGCACCGCTGGGCACGTGCGGTGGATCTTCGCCGAGAGACTGAAGTCCCGTAGCGTCGCCGGGATCGCCCGCGAACTCAACGAGACCGGGATCGCCTGCCCATCCGGCGCCGACGTCAACCGCAACCAGCATCGTCACGGTGACGTCTGGACCGAACCGACCGTCGCCTCGATCCTGGCCAATCCCCGCTACACCGGCTACCAGGTCTGGAACCGACAACCCACGGATCACACGAGCGTCCCCGCGCCGGCCCCGTCCTCCGGCGGGCCGTCAGGTCACGAGCATGAGTACGGCCGGTTACCGATTCAGCGATGGGGCTCAGCTAATGACTGGGTCGTCTCGCGCGTCCCCAGCCACCCAGCCCTGGTCAGCACCGAGGAGTTCATCGCCGTCCAGGCCATCCACGCACGCCGCCCAGACCGGCACGGGAACCGGCGAACGTACCTCCTGGCCAGCCTGCTGAAGTGCGGACTGTGCGGGCGCAGACTGGACTCGCACTGGGTCAACAACCGCCCCGGCTACCGCTGCCGACATGGCCGGCGCACCAGCACGCACTCAACCGGGTGGCCGTACCTGTATGTCCGGGAAGACGAAGTCCTCGCACTGCTCCAGCAGGATCCCGACCTCAGCCAAGCGAACCCGACGGAGAAGGCGCTCGTCACCGCCCTCCGAGATCACCACGTGGTGATCGACTGCACCGTCCAGGACGGCCGACTCTCCATCGCCAAAACAGAAAACGGGCCCAGATTCTGACCTTCCAGTCAGAAACCGAACCCGCTTCATGGGGTAGCCATGTGTCCGAGGGGGACTCTACCACACGAGCGTTACATCCCTGTATCAAACGAGGATGCATGTCCATTATTGAAGCGATCCGGACCTGCTCCGTCAAGCCCGCACACGAGGTCCCTAGTGGCAACGGAGGGAGTCCGAAGACGGTGCGCGTGCGTGTGTTGCGCGTCACGTGAAGGCGTCGAAGCGCGGCGAGCGCGAGCAGCGCTGCAGACCAGCTGAGAAAGCGGGATCCATCTATAGGAGAGCGCATGGGCCTCCGCGCTCCGGTACGGCGAGCGTGGTCGTGAGATGAATGGGTTGCGAGGGCGTGGCGCGCTCACATGAGCGCGGTCTGCGGAGTCCTAGACCCCACCGAGATCCACTTCGACGGCGAACGGCGCCGTCACTTTCACGACCCCGGTGAACACCTGGTCATCACGGTACCGACCGCTAGCCGCATCAAGAACGTACGTGAACACCACCGGCGCCCCGGTTGGAACCTGCTCAAGCCGCCAGTAGAACTGGATGCCAGCCCTCGCGTACTGATCGGCTTTGACGATCCGGTCCGTGGTCTCCGATCCCGGTGACACCACCTCAACAACCAACAGCACATGCTCAGGGCGAGTAGGGCTGACATCAAGCACCTCGGTCCGGTAGACCGTGACGTCCGGACGACGGTTGTTCAGCGGGGCATCCTGCAAGCGCACATCAAAGTCGGTGTCGGCATTCCAGGCAGGCCCACCGGCAGCATCCAGAGCGTTGGCCAGCACCCGAGCCAAGCGACTGTGGCGCTTGGTGGCACTCGGGCTCACCAGCGCCATCCCGTCCACGATCTCGATGCCCGCGCATTGCTCCGGCGTCCACATCGCGTACTGATCAGCCGTGATGGGCTCATACATCCAGGCCGGCACAACCCTCTCCCCGCTCATGCCCACCTCCTGAGCTCGACCAGCCACCACCGGCAAGGTACCGCGACCGCCAGCCCATCAAGCAGTCCCCCACTGCCCACCAGCGCCCGAAAAACACCTAACCGCTAACAACCTATTTTTTGCGGACACTCTGGGTGGTTCACACCGGCATCAGCTTCTTGAAGAGGTCGACATTATGGGCAGCGCCTACAAGGCTTGTTGACCTGACCGACCATTTGGGATCGCCATCTGACATGTGTGCTTGATCCCACCGTTGGACCCTGAAACCGTGTGGGCCATGGCACAGAGGATGACGTACCGAGCCGAGCCATTTGAGCACGTTGTGATGGCTGATGGTGTCGTGGTTGTGGCGGTCGACGCTGAGGGGCGCGTGGCTCTGGTCCGGCAAAACCTGCCGCTTCACGGCGAGGCGGTGTCCGTTCCCGGCGGGATGATCGAACCTGGTGAGAGCCCGCTGGAGGCGGCCCGGAGGGAGCTGGGCGAGGAGACAGGAGTTGTCGCTGAGGCACTCAGTCCTCTTGGCGTGTTCGCACCTATGCCGCGTTCGACGCAGCGTCTGCACGTTTTTGAGGCATCCGGTTTGACCGTGGGCGATCCGCAGCTAACCCAAGAGGAGGTCGAGCAGGCCATGGTCGTGGAGTGGTGGCCAGTGGAGAAGGCTGTCGAGGCGGTCTGGGACGGGCTCGTGCAGCTATCTGGTTCAGCGCTGGCATTGCTGGCCTATAGCGCCCGCAGGCCTTCTCTCACGGCGTGAGTAGTTGTGCGAAGGGAACTTTCAGGACGGTCGGATGGGCGATTCCGTGTCCGGTGAATCCGTCCTCGCCGAATGCCTCGCCGTGATCACTGGTGAGAATGACCAGCCAGTCGCCGGTCTCAGGTAGGGCATCCAGGAGCCGGCCCAGGTGCAGGTCGACGTAGGACAGGGCGGCGATCTGGGCTTCGACACTGTCGGGCCCGTGCCCCGCTGGTAGGTAGTGGCCGAGCGGCACGTGCGTGGCCGAGATGTTCAGAAACATGAAGACCGGGCGGTCGTGGTGTTCCTGTGCCAGGGCGAGGACCTTGTCGACTTGGTGGCGTGTCGAGTCTGGCTCGGTACTGCCGTACAGGGGCTGCCAAAATGCCTGGTCGAACATTCTCGGCAGGACGCTGCCGAGCGGTGTTTCGCTGGAGAAGTAGGTGACACCGCCGATGCACAAGGTGAGATAGCCGAGGGCACGAAGCCCGCTGAGCAAGTCAGCGGCAGGCAGGACGAGGGTCGTCGGGTGAACAGGCTTTCCTGCGGGCGGCTGGCACTCCCACAACCGCGGTGGCTGCTCAGGCGTATAGAGCTTGGGCAGGAACCCGGCAAACAGTGCTTGGTGGGCGGGGAAAGTGAAGGTGCCCGGCGTCCGTCGCTCCTCCCATCGCTCAGTGGACAGGAAGCCGACGATCCTGGGGGTCAAGCCACGGCGGGACGCTTCCGCAGCGGCATCAAAGCGCAGAGAGTCCATCGTGACGAGAAGGATGTTTCGCCGTTCGCGGCCGATGATGTCGACGCCGCTGATCATGGGTGCTCCGTTCGGTTCGAGGTTGCGGGGAGCAGGTCGGGTCGCTGTTCGATGCGGCCTTTGAAGGCCGTGTCGACAGGCCGAGGCGTCCGGTCGGCGGCGATCAGGTCCCGGATAGGTCCCAGCCCCGATTCCATGGTGATCGCGGCGCCGGAGGGGTCGATGAGCTGGATGGTGATCTGACGGTCGACCGTGGTCATGAGGACGCCCGGAGCGGCGAGTGCCATTGCAGCGTGGATGAGTTCGGGCATGGCTCCGGGGGCGACGATGGAGACGACAGCGGCGTTGGGGTGGACGTTGATGGCGCCTTGTGCGAACGCGCGGGCGTAGTTGTGGGCCAGCGGTGTTCCGTCGTGGACGAGCGCCACGGCGCGGGTGTTGGCGGTCAGGACGAGGCAGGCCCCGATCCACCAGGCGAGTCCGGTGTGCACCTGGTCGGCATGCGGAGTGTCGACGGGACCGTAGTCGGTGCCGTGTACGCGGTCGTGGGCGAACACGGTGGTCAGGTCAACAGGCCGCAACACGACGGGTTTCCAGCAGTAGGGCAATCTGCTCGGTCAGTTCTTCGGGGGTATGCCCGTCGGTGGTGATGGTGACCGCGGTGGGGTCCTCGGCCGCCAAGCGCCGGTAATAGTCCATCACCGTGGTCAGAAGACCGGGCCGGCGTACGAGGAGTCGATCCTGCGGGGTTCGATCGGGGCGGCTGTGGAAGCGCCGCAGTAGTTCCTCCTCGCTGGTTTCGAGGTAGATGGTCAGGTCGGGGACGGGCAGGTAGCGCAGGAACGGTGCGAACATCTCGCGCACGGTGTTCAGGTCCAGGCTGTTCACGGCGGTGTGGTTGGCGATCACGCTGTTCACCCACCGGTCGGTGACCATGGGGGCGCTGGCCAGTGTGTGCCGGACGGTGTCGCCGGCGTCTAGGGCTCCGGCGAGGTAGAACGCCCATTGGGTCAGGGTTCCGCCGTGGTCGTTGACGTACCCGGACATGGTGCTGAGAGGTTTCGGGAGCATGTGCAGGTAGGAGGCGTCGAGGCGTCCGGTCAGCAGGTTGGTGATGGTGGACTTCCCGGAACCGCTGATTCCCTCGACGGCCAGGAACGGAGCGACCCGGCTCGTGATGGGCGGCTGGTAGCAGCTGGGCAATTCGACCATCACAGCGTCCCTTCCGTGAAGTCGGCGATGTGCTGGGCGACTGCTGCTGCAACCATCGAGCTGGTGTTGGGCTGCCCCAGGACCGGGCGCAGGTCCAGTCGGAGGTCTTCACGCAGCAGACAGGGCATCAGCCCGGCGGCGTGGTCCAGTCGTAGGGCCCAGAACCCCTCGGTGCAGGCCTGCCGCTGTGGGCAGGTACCGCACTGTCCGACGTGATGGCGACCGAGCGATCGGTGAATGACCTCGATCTCGATTCCGTCGATGGTGAAGACGCGGCGGCCCTGGCCGACCCCAGCGACCTCCACCCGTTCATCGCTCGTCATGCCCCGCAGGGCGCTCAGCAGGTCATCGGCTGCGACCGCGTTCCCCTGGCCGGAGGCGTTGAAGTCGGTGCCGACCAGCTCGATGAACTGGACCGGCAGGCGCCTGGTCAGGGCGTACTCCAGCATGGCGGGGACCTCGTGCTGGTTTGCAGCCTGGATGAGGCAGTTGAGCTCGACCTGCTCGAAGTTGTCCCGGGCGGCCTCGATGCCGTCAAGGACCCGGGAGACCGGCAGACGGGTGTAGGCAATCTCCTGGAACGTCTCGTCGCTGAAGTAATGCAAGGAGACCTTGACCTTGTCGATCACGCTCTCGGCCAGCCAGGGAAGGTTGTGCCGCACGTGCAGCCCGTTGGTGATCAGTGAGAAGGTCCGGTCGGGACGGGTGTGGCTGCGCAACCCGGTGAGGACGGGGCGGGACAACGGCGAGATCAAAGGCTCACCCCCGGTGAAGTACACCCGGTTCAGGCCGGCGTCCATCAGGGAGACGATCATCGCCAGGTACTCGTCAGCGCCCAAGGCGCGTTCGCGCTGGTGTGCGTTCGGGTCCTTACGAGCGTCGCCGGGCGGAACATCGCCCTCGTTGTGGCAAAACCAGCAGGCGATCGAACATTTGGGCCCGAAAGACACGCGGAGCTGGCCTCGGAGGGCGGCGAAGTTCGACAGGGCTGTCAGGTCGGGGTCGCCCGCCAGGGGCGTGGGTTCCGGCACGGCGTAGAGCGTGTTCATGATGTCTCCCGGCACAGTTCGTGATGGCAGGGCACACCCCCGGCGAGGATGCTGTGAACGTGACGATCGCCGCACCCCGGCCTCCGGCCAGCGGCGCAAGCCGAACGGGCCACGAAGTGGACACATCAAGTTGACCTCTGCTCCACGGAGCGCGACAGTCTGATCGAGCGGACATTTCACCGGACGTTTCGCATCGACGCTGTTCGGTGACACCGGTTCGTGTTACGCGGCTGCGTGCGGTGATTGGAAGGAGTGGGATGCTCGCCAACCTCAGGAAGGCGGCTGGCTACACCCAGGAAGGGTTCGTTCGCGAGTTCGCCGCGTGTGCCCGCCGACTCGGCGAGGATGCCGGCGTCAGCGTTCGCCAGCTTCGTCGGTGGGAGAAACCAAATCCCCCGCTCCCGCACCCAGGTCAGCAGCGCGTCTTGGAAGCTCTGCTCGGAGTACCCCTGGAAGAGATGGGCTTTACGGTCCCCCCAACTCGGCACGCTGGTCCGAGCAGTACCTCCAGGCCTGGGATTGCACGGCGCGCGTTCCTGGCTGACCTCGGTGGTGTGGCAGCCGCCTCGATCCTGCCGGAGAGTCGTCGGGTCGGTATGAGCGACGTGCACGCTCTGCGCGCTCGTATCGACGGGCTGTACCAAATCGATCACGGCTCCGGAGGTGGCACAGCTCTCACGCAGGGATACACCATCCTCGCCGAAGTCGAGCGCTGTCTGGCAGAGGGGCGGGCTATTGAACCTGTCGCCCTCCGCCTCCAGGCTATGACCGCCGAATTACGCTGTCATATAGGCTGGTTCGCGCATGACGCCCAACGCCCGGGAGAAGCCCGGATTTGTATCCTGGAGGCCATGGCCACCTCTCGCATGATTGGCGACACGAACCTGGAAATACGCGGGCTGGCCACCATGTGCCTGCTTGGGATCGACCAGCACCGCGGCTGGGAAGCGCGATCGGCCGCCGCAGCAGCCCGCGAAATTGCCACCACGCATGCTGGTCCCCGAGTGAAAATGGTTCTGGCCCTGCGCCAGTCCAGCGCCGCCCTGGCTTCGCAAGATCCCGCAGCATCCCGGCGCGCCATGTCCGAAGCCATCTCCCTGCGTGACAAGGCCGCCAGCGAAACTGACCCGCCCCGGTGGGTTCGCTTCGCAGACCCCGTTGAACTCGACTACGCGACGGGGATGCACTATCTGCGCACCGGCCAGCCGTCAGCGGCTGTGCCGTTCCTGCGTGCGGCGGTTGACGGACTCGCCGCCAGCTACGCGCGCAACACCGCCCTGTACCGCGCACGCCTGGCGAACGTCCTTCTCATGGTCGGCGAAGTGGACGAAGCTTGTCGCATGATGACCCAGGTCCTCGACGACGCCCAGAGTCTGACGTCCGAGCGGCTGACTGCCCGGGTTGCAACCTTCGAAGAGAAGGCCCGAAGCATGGATTCCTCGCACACCAAAGAATTCCTTGTCTTGGCCGGCGCGCGGCGGAGGCAATCATGACCGATTTCGAAACAGCTGTCGGACAGGAGGCGGGCAGGCTGCGCAGCGAGCTGACCGCGGTCTACCAAGCAGCTTTCAGGCTCCCTCCCTACGACAAGACCGAAGCCGACGTCGAAGCGAACTTCGCCAGGTTCGACCGGCAGATCACCCGGCCCGGCTTCCGGGCCGTCCTCACCCACGCTGACGACGGGACACCGACGGGCATGGCCTACGGGCACACCCTCTCGGCGAGCACCGGATGGTGGAAGACAATGACCGATCCGGTCGACGAGGAGACAACCCGGGAGGACGGCGCTCGCACCTTCGGCCTGTTCGAGTTGGCCGTGCATCCCGAACACCAGCGCCAAGGCCTCGCCACTGCCATCCACCACGCACTCATCAACGATCTCACTCACGAAAGAGTCATCCTCAACGCCCGACCCGATGCCACAGCCGCGATGTCCGCATACGCCTCGTGGGGATACCGGAAGATCGGACAGAACATTCCCTGGGACGGCGCCGCACCGCATGTCGTGCTGCTACTCGAACTGCCATCGGGCCCTTGACCAGACTGCCGGAGAGCCCGTGAAGCGGTCGCGATCGTATCGGTGCGCCGTTCGTCAGAGTTGCGGCACGATCTCCGGATGGACAGTTCTGGTTCCGCCCGAGACCTCGCACGCGATCCTGACCACGAGACGCGGATGATTAGTCAACTCTCCGAGCTGGTGAGCTGTGAGTCATCTTCCGATGACCTTCTCGGGCTCCAACGATGCGCTGAACTGCTTGGCACCTGGTTCGAAGAGCCGCTCGGGCGTCAGGCGATCCGCCCCACGGATGGCGTGCCGCACCTGCTGTGGCCAGGACGCGACGACGGGGTTCTCTTGCTGGGCCACTTCGACACGGTCTGGCCGGCCGGAACACTGGTTGACTGGCCTTTCGCCGTAGAGGCGGGCGTGGCCCGGGGGCCGGGAGTATTCGATATGAAGGCCGGCATCGTGCAGATGCTCGCTGCCGTGTCGACCCTGGCGGACCCGGGCGCTGTGACAGTCCTCCTGACCGGGGACGAGGAGGTTGGGTCTCCGACGTCACGGGCGGTCATCGAGCGGGAGGCCCTGCGGGCGCAGGCCGTGTTGGTGTGCGAGCCCAGCGCTGATGGTGCGGCGGTCAAGATCGCCCGCAAGGGCATCGCTGATTACGAGCTGAGAGTTCGTGGCCGGGCGGCTCATGCCGGACTGGAGCCGGAGCTGGGCGTGAACGCCACCGTGGAGATCGCTCATCAGATCCTCGCGGCCCAGGCGCTGGCCGACCCGGAGCAGGGAACATCGGTGACTCCGACCATCGTCACGGGTGGGACCACCACGAACAGCGTTCCGGAGAGCGCGTTCGTGCGCCTGGATGTCCGGTCCTGGACCCGCGCCGAGCTCGACCGGGCTGATGCTGGCTTACGTGCCCTGACCGCCCGTCTACCCGGCGCTGAGGTCAGTGTCATGGGAGGTGTCAACCGATATCCGTTCGAACGCGAGGTCGCGATGGAGTTGATGCGGGCGGCCCACGATGTCTCACGTTCGCTGGGCGTAGACCCGGTGGAGGCGGTTCGTTCCGGTGGCGCTTCCGATGGCAACTTCACCGCTGCGCTCGGGGTACCCACGCTGGACGGGCTGGGAGCAGTCGGAGCCCATCCGCACTCCCGCTCGGAGTGGGTCGATACCACCGCGATGCCCCATCAGGCAGCAGTTCTCGCCGGCCTGATCGAACGGATCATCACCAACGGCCTGCCCGAGTCCAGTGCATGAGTGAGCTGAAGGTCGCGGCCAGCGCCTTCCAGCCACATGAGATGAGGGCCGTCAGCCGCAGGGCCCCTCACCGATCAGATTTGCCCCGATAATGTCCTGATGCGTCTTCTTCTGCTCGGCGGGACCTGGTTCCTTGGCCGCACCCTGGCAGAGCTGGCGGTGGAGGCCGGGTGGGAGGTCACCTGCTTCAACCGCGGCAAGACCGGCCGGGACGTGCCCGGCACCCATTCCATCCGGGGTGACCGCACCAGCCAGGCGGACCTGGACCGGCTGGCTGCGGGCGGTCCCTGGGACGCGGTGGTAGACACCAGCGTGTACGAGCCACCCGATGCCCTGGCCATGGCCACAGCGCTGAAGGACACCGTCGGTACCTATGTGCTGACCTCCACGGTCTCGGCCTACCGCGACTGGCCGGCTCAGCCGGTCAGCGAGATCTCAGCGCTGTGGCCCTCTCGGCCCGATGCCCGCGAGAGCGACTCGGACCTCGCGGCGATTCCGGAGCCTCACGCGTACGGGACGTTGAAGGCCGGCTGCGAACAAGCCGTCCGGGAGGTGTTCGCCGACCGATCACTCATCCTGCGCCCCGGAGTGGTCCTCGGGCCCCATGAATATGTGGGACGGCTGTCGGCATTGCTGCGGCGCGCTGAGCGAGGCGGCCCCATGCTGGCCGCAGGAGACCCGACCCAGCCCATTCAGCCCCTCGACGTGCGGGACCTGGCCAACTTCCTGATCAGGCTGCTCAGAGCCGAGAACCTCGGGACGTTCAACGTCACCGCGCCGCCGGGGCACTCGACGTACGGATCTTTGCTGGAAGCCTGCACGCGGGCCACTGGTGGCGGTGCTTCCCTGGTCTGGGCTGACTCGCTCTGGCTGCAGGAGCAGGGGGTGCGGCAGTGGACGGAGATGCCGCTGTGGAGAACACCGGCCGGGACCTGGGCCGTGGACTCAACGCGGGCGGTAGAGGCAGGATTGACCTGCCGACCGCTGCCCGAGACCGTCGAGGACACCTGGCAGTCTCTGCACCAGGAACCTTTGGTGGCTCACACCCGCCAGGGTGAACACGGGATGCAGCCGGAACGGGAGGCACAGCTGTTGAGGCTCTGGTACAACCAGGAACCGTCATCGATCTGAAAGGGCAGCGCGCCGCGGGTATGCGAAGCGCGCGTCGGGTAGGAGCTGGCGGTCAGCTGGTGGGAAGTGCCCGCCAGCGGGCTTCGTCGTTGAAGACCTCGACCCGGTCTCGTAGCTCCGAAGCTGCGGGGTCGGTACGCCAGGACTGCTCGGCCAGGAGCCGACCGACGCCGCCCAGGCGGTCGGTCAAGCTGTGCCGACGCTGCGGTACCGGGATGTCCCACACCTCGGTCAGGGCCTCGGTGGCTGCGTCGAGGTCGTTCAGCCGCAGATTTGCGGCCGCGAGATTGACGCGCACATGATCCACACCCCCGGCTACCGGTTCGCTGGCGTTCTGCGCCAGTGATGCCCGGGCCCGGGCCGCTGCGGCGGCGGAATCTCCCATGGCCAGCAGCGCGGTGCTGATACACCCGTCGTGGCGGGAGGCCTCCCAGCCGAATTCGCCGCCGACCTCGTTGTGAAGGTCATCGTCCTGAGGGCCGGTAAGGGCTTCATCTGCTTGGCTCACCGCCTGCAGCGCCTCGCTGGGGTCTCCGCCCAGCTGTGAGAGGGCGCGCGCCTCGATGGCTTTGAGGCGTGCTAGTGCGGTACCGGCGGGAGCGCCGTCAAGACCGGCCGAGACGTGAATCAGGGCCTGCCGAGGTCGGCCGGTCCAGAACTGCACGAGCGCCTGAGTGCCCCGGGCCCAGGACCGCAGGCCCGGGTGATCGACGAGTTCGGCGTACACGTTGGCGGCCCGGGACTGCTCCTCGGCCGCGTCCCAGGCGGTTAGGTCGAACGATGCGCTGGCCATCAGCCCGCACAATTGGCCGGCGGCCAGGTACAGGTCCGCGGTCTGGACAGGCCGACGCGTGCGGTCCAGGAGCGAGTAGGTGGCATCGCGGGCTCGTCTGGCCTCGGCCAGCAGGAGCAGCGGAGGGATGGTCGTGAAATCTCTGGCCAGTCGCCGGACTTCGGCCTGAACCTGCTCGATGCTGGAGGGACTGACTGCGCCGCCAGCCGCGCTGGCGTGCTCCGTTGATTCGTGCGCCGCCATGAGGGCGATCAACTCCATACTCGGGGACGTACGCGTACTGGTGTTGCCACCTAACCCTCCCTGATACAGGGCGTCATTGGCTGCGATCGCAACGGTGGGACTGCTCACCTCGTCGCGTCCCAGGCCGTCCATGAGATGGGGCGCAGCCACCTCAGCCGTCGGTGAACCCAAGAGCGTGGCCAGGGGCGAACCCCAGACCTGGGCCGCGACTCGTCGCGCAGCAGGGCGTGCGTTGGTTACTTCTCCGGCCATCCATCGCTGGAATTGGCGGGGAGAAAGAGTGACACGTTCTTGTAGCTCTTGCGCGACCTGGTCGAAATGGGCGCACCACTCGTCATTGGTCCGGTCCCCGTCCCGAACCAATCTCTCCAGCAATGTCCTCGGCGCCGGCCGATCAATCACGACTCACTCCCCGACTGCTTCGACGTGATCACCCAAAACTAACCCGCCCTCCTGTCCTTGGCCCAGCAAAGATGCAGGTAGAGCGCCTAATGACGCAGAAATGTCGCCCTAACGTCGTGGTAGCGGCGTTCGCAGGCCGTAGCTGCGACCGTCCCCGGCAGGTCAGGCTGACGTCGGGCAATGCAGGCAATCGCGACGGCCAGCCCACCGAGGACGCCGGCGAATTCCGAAGCGCTTGAAGGGATGTGAATCCAGGTGGCCCATCTCTGTAACGGGACCCTGATCGTTGAAGCCGTCACCACATCCGGGCGGGCCGCAGCCGTCTACTTCCGGCCAGCGCCCAGAACCGTTCAGATCTGGTACGCCGAGCGATGCATGGCCGAGCTGGAAAAAGCCGACCTCTTCCGACTGCTCAGGTCGCCAGGACAGCGGTTGCTCGTCAGCCGCGTCGAGCTGCGCAGCGAGTCACCAGCTCTGGTGTCGATCACCCTGGACGACGTACACGACTGGGAGCTGTCCCCGGCTGAGGCCGCCGCATTGTCGGCGTTCGCCGACCACTTGGTGACGGCATGATCGGTCACGCAGATTCCAGGGTACTTCCGGCCCCTAGCGGCGCAACCAAACGGCCTACGATGCGCGAGATCTCGACTGCCACGGGGGCAGCCGAGCTCAACGCTCACCCGTCGAAAGCCAAAGCGGAACCTGAACCGGAGCCCGGATCCAGGGCGTCCGGACGATCGGGATCACCCCCGGTCCTGACGGCACAAGAGCTGCACCGTGAACTCCGTACGCGGGGCCTGCAGATCGCGGCCGTGACGGGCGGTGCGGATCGTCCCGATCAATTGACCGTGTACCTGCACGGCACCGCCGGACAGTGGCTGCACGGCCGCGCCCACCAAGTCATCGCTCAGGTGCCGGGCGTCGTGGTGCTGCCCGCGACGTCCTGCCCGACGATCCTTGCGGTCTGGACGGGCATCAACCTGCAGTCCTTGATCCGGGCCCTGATGGCGCGGGCACGTGCACAGCAGCTGGAAGAACCCGGCGCCCCAGCAGTCGCTGATCGGCTGGCTCCAGCGCACGCGCCTCCCTAGGCCCCGGCCATCGCCAGGCCGCGAGCAAGGCGCGCGCCCCTAGATCGGCGCCGGGATGGGTGACAGTCACCCGCCGACACCCTCCACCCGTCCCGGCGTCTGAACTCCCGCTGGCGGTCGCACGACGGTCCATCCGTCGGGCCGTCAGCGGGTCACCAACTGCAAGAGGCCGAACCACGGTCACCGTGATCGGCTGAGTCTTCCTGCCGATGAGTGCGCCTGCTCTGGCGGATGCTTCGGCGTGATCCGTTTCGTTCATGAGATCTGCTGACTGGCGCATTCGTTTGCCGTGACCTGGGTTCAAGCGCGCCCCAAGACCGTGACCGCGTGGCAGCACAAGGCTCATGACGCAACACCTGCCGGTCTGGGATCCGCCTGTGGCTCCACAGTATTCGACGGCGGGACCTGTAAGTAGGCCGCAGTTGGCACGTTATGGCGACGAATCGTGAAAGTCGATCAAGGAGGCTCGATGCACGGGAATCTCACGCAGCGCGAAGTAGCAGCGCTGGGAGAAACGCTGAACCTGGCCGATGGCCATGCCTTCCGGGCGTGGACCGACCAGGAAAACGCTCTGGTCGACCGGCTGCCGTCGTTGTTCCGGCAGGACGACCGGCTGCGGCTGAACGACATCACCGAAACCTATTTTGAGACGTTCTTCGGACTCTCGGGCCAGACACTCGATCGGCAGGCCGGTGCGAGGTTCCCCTGTTTCACGGCATCGTCGGGAATTGAGCTGATCGCTAACCACCTGCGTCTGGCGGGTAAGTCGGTCACGCTGATCGAGCCGTGCTTCGACAATCTCAAGGACATCCTGCGCCGCCATCAGGTTCCCTTGACGCCGTTGCCTGATGACGTGCTCCAGGGGGATGCGCAGGCGCTGGAGGAGCGCTTGGACTCGATCGATACGGACGTTCTGTTCCTGGTCAGCCCGAACAACCCGACTGGGACCACGGTCTCGGAGGCCACGCTGATCCAGATCCTGAATTTCTGCTCCCGGCGCGGCGTGATGCTGATCCTGGACACCTGCTTCCGGTTCTACCAGCCCGACGCCGATGTCTATGACCAGTACAAGCTCCTGATCGATGCTGACATCGACTGGATCGTCATCGAGGACACCGGCAAGACGTGGCCCACCCTGGAGATCAAGGCCCCGTTTCTTTCGGTCAGCCGGCGCCTGGCCGCGGATATCGACCACATCAACTCCGACTTCCTGCTGCACGTGTCTCCCTTCGCGTTGCGGCTGCTGACCGGGTTCCTGGAGCTGTCGGGTGCCGATGACCGCGACGCGGTCCGGGGCCTCGTGCGGCACAACCGTGGCCTGCTGCGCGAGGCCTTGGCCTCGACGTTCCTGACACCCGTCGAGCAGCCGTTCATGAGTGTGTCCTGGCTGCGTATCGACCCTGAGCTGCGCGGCGAGCTGACCGGCCAGGACGTCACCCAGGACCTGGCCCAACAGGGCATCCATGTCCTGCCGGGCAACGACTTCTTCTGGTCCGACGAACGCCTGGGCGATCCCTACGTGCGCGTCGCTCTGGTGCGCGACACCTCGACCTTCACGCAAGCTGCCGACGTCATCCGGCACGTATGTGCGCGTGACCAGCGCATCCGGCAGCGGTCTGCGTGAGCGTCAGCAGGGGCCGCAGCCTGACCGCGGACGTGGAACCGTACGCGCACGTGCGTCTGGAGGACGATGTCCGCGAGTCGCTGCAGAACCTGCGCGCTCACCGTCCAACGCTCCAGCAGCGCATCCAGATGATCGAGCACAGCGCCCGGGTCGGGGTAGAAGTCTCGTTCCTCGGGTTCCCCGCGGCCTCCGCGCTAGAGGCAAGCCACTGCCAGCAACTGGTCACGCACCTAGCCAGCGCCGCCTTGCCGGTGCAGCCGGTACTCATGGCCCGCGCCCTGATCGCCGATCTGCGGGCAGTCCTGGAGATCCAGCAACGAACCGGTACCGCGGTCACCGCGGACCTATTCATCAGCACCAGCCCGATCCGGCAAGCCGTCGAAGGCTGGGACCTTCGGGACATGCTCCAGCGCATCCAGGCCGTGGCTGCACAAGCCGAACGGGAGGACCTGGCCTTCCGGATCGCGTTCGAGGACTCCACCCGCACCCCGCCAGCTGATCTGAGCGTCTGCGTCCAGGCGGCCCTGGACTGCGGGGCCCGCACCATCGTCCTGAACGACACCGCCGGCGCTTGCCTGCCCACACTCGCCCGCGAGCACGTCGAGTTCGTGGCCGACACGATCCGCGCCGCCGGGCACACACTGACCTGCGACACCCCCACCGACCACTCCACCATCACATCGAGCGGTACCAGGGCAGTGCCCGCCCGCCGAAGCGAGCCCAGCGGCGAAATCGAGCTGGCCTGGCACGGTCACAATGACATGGGCCTGGCCCTGGCCAACTCCCTGGCCGCCGCCGAAGGAGGCGCCCGGCTGATCAGCGGCACGTTCCTGGGGATCGGGGAAAGGGCCGGCAACCTGGCCCTTGAACAGATCATTGTCCTTCTGGACAACCAGCGCTCGCCTGCCACCGTAAGCACCGAAGGCACCGATCGGGTCGACGAGAACCCGCGATACGACCTGAAGGCGCTGCCAGCGATGTGCGAACTCGTCTCGCAGAGCCTGCAGATTGAGATACCCCGGCACCAGCCAATTGTCGGCCAGGACGTGTTCTCCACCGCTACAGGCACACACGCCGCGGCCGTCGTGAAAGCAGGCCGCCTGGGACCACAGGCGCAGGACGAGATCTACTCAGCGGTGCCCGCACAGGCCCTGGGGCGCCACCAGCAGTTGCTGATCAACGCCAACAGCGGTCGCGCGGGGATCGCTCAGGTCCTGCGGGAACTCGGGCTGCCCTACGACGAGGCGACCATCAGCGCTGTCCTGGCCAGGACTCAGACCCAGTCAGGACTTCTGTCCGCCGACGACCTGAGCCAGGTCACGGCAGCCGTTCCGATCCCCTGAGCGCTCGGTTTGCAAGGAACCAGGAACTGGGCACAGCACCAGCGCCCGGTCGGACCTGAAGGAACCCGCGTCAGCCCTCATGAGAACGAAAGTCAATCCAGGTCAGTGCAGGTCGGTCCCGGATCGTTCGGTGCGTGCCGGCCTGCCTGACACCCAGGAAGGAGTCAGAGATGAAACTGCCCGCAGCCCGGGGCCCGATCAGCCAGGAGCTGTTCGAGGCGCTGCCGGGGACGGTGGGGCGTCTGCCTGCCGGTCTCACCGACCTCGTCAGGAGCGACCCGGAGCCCGATGCTCGCGTGTCGGAGGACATCCAGATCTGCCTGTTCGTCTGCTACGGCCTGCACTACGACGGCTTCGACGACGTGGACGAGCACTGGGAATGGGACCCGGCTCTCCTGGCCGTGCGTGCTGCACTGGAAGTGGCCTTCGAAGACGCCCTGCTGAGCAGCGTGACCGCGCCAACGCCCGCAACCATCCGCAGAGGACCGCCAGCTCCGCCAGTCGGCGAGAGGGGGGCGCTATCCGCGAGTGATCTGCCGGTGCATCTGCTGGAGATGGCTTCCCCGGCTCATGGTTCGGCGATGGATGCGTTCGCTCACAAGACGGCAAGCATCGAACAGTTTCGTGAACTGGTGACCCACCGCTCCATCAAGAACCTGCGCGAGGGTGACCAGCACACCTGGGCGATCCCGCGCATCACCGGCCGCGCCAAGAGCGCACTGATCACCATCCAGGCCGACGAGTACGGCGGAGGGCGGCCCGGGTGGACCCACGCCGAGCTGTACGCGCAGATGATGCGCGGACTGGACCTGGACCCGACCTACGGCGCGTACATCAACCAGATCCCAGCCGTGTCCGTCGCTGCGGTGAACATCATGTCCCTGTACGGCCTGCACCGGCGCTGGCGAGCGGCACTGCTGGGCAACCTGGCGGTCATCGAGATCGGCTCCTCGATCGCCAACCGCCGCTACAGCGAGGGCCTGGCCCGGGTGGGTGCCAGCGCCGCGGCCCGGGCCTTCTACGACGAGCACATCGAGGCCGACGCCGTCCACGAGCAGATCGCCGCCCATGACATGTGCGGCGCCCTGGCCCAGGAACACCCCGAGCAGCTGGAGACGATCCTGTTCGGCGCCACCAGCACGATGAGCCTGCGCAGCCTGTACGGCACCGCCGTCCTCCAAGCATTCACGCAGGGTCGCACCTCCCTGCTCGCCACCACCACCGCAGCATGAGCGAAAACCCCCCACCGGAGCCAGACGTGAGCATCACCGTCTACCCCGGTGGCCCCCTCATCGTCCGCGGAGCATTTACCCTCCAGAATGCTGACCTGGAGCCGATCGATCCACGGCGTCAGGTCGTGGCCCTGTGCCGATGCGGTCTGTCTCGCCGAAAGCCGTTGTGCGACGGCACTCACGCGCTCAGCCCACCTGAGGCGAACCGCACCTGAATCATCGCCAAGGCGTCAGATGCACCCGCCCGCGCCCCGCCGGCACTGGGCGTCAGCACCCTCTCGAACCTCAGTTTGTCCGCACCGAGCGGCACCCACGAACGTCGGAGGCAGCTATGACCCTGATTCACACACCCCCACTCGCGCGGTCTCTCACCCAGGACGACGGCGCCGTCGTCGTGGCCTGGGCCGACGGCCGGCGCAGCGTCTTTCACCACTTCTGGTTGCGCGATAACTGCGCCTGCGCCACGTGCGGACCGCACGACAGCGGCGCCCGACTGCAGCGCCTGCTCGATATCCCGGCTGAGATCGCCCCGGCCAGCGCGAGCCTGGAGGCGGGCACGCTGCGGATCGTCTGGAACGACCCGCACGCCCACGTGTCCATCTACGAGGGGACCTGGCTGCGCGATCACGCGTACAGCCCCGAGTCCCTGCGCCAGGTCCGCCGCCACCCTAAGACCCTGTGGGATGCGACCCTCCCGCAGTGGCCGGGCGTCGAGTGGGACGACGTGCTGAACAGCGAACAGGCCCGCTGCGACCTGCACTCCCACGTCGAGGAGTACGGATTCGTTCTGGTGCGTGGCCTGGGCACCGACCTGGACACCATCGAGACTCTTGCCAATCAGACCGGTTACATCCGTGAGACGCACTATGGGCGTTTCTTCGACCTGATCACCCGCGCCAAGCCCGTCATCGTGGCTGACCTGGCCGGCCCTCTCCTGCCGCACACTGACGAGGCCTACCGGGGCGTGCCGACCGGGATCAACATGTTCCACTGCATCCGCCCCAGCGAAGACGGCGGAGGAGACACCCAACTGGTGGACGCCCACCACGTCGCCGCCCTGCTGGCCGCCCAGGATCCCGAGGCCTACGACCTGCTGACCAGCACGCCCGTGCGCCACGAGCGGCGCATCGAGGGCCAGAGCATCGTCGCGGACGTGCCGCCCATCCTGCTCGACTCGAACGGTGAGGTACTGGAGGTGCGTCTGAACGAGCGCACCATGAGCAGCCTCGACGTGCCCGCCGAGAACATGCTGCCCACCTACGCGGCGCTACGGCAGATCTTGAGCATCGCGTACGCGCCGGAGAACCGGATCGGGTACAACCTCAAGGCCGGCGAGGCGCTGCTGACGGACAACCTGCGGGTTCTGCACGGGCGCACCGGCTACAACGGAGACCGCCACCTGCGACAGACCCAGGTCATGCGCGATGAATTCTTCGCCAAAGGCCGGGCACTGCGCGAACGCCTGCGTCCCCAGCCGGCTGACCAGGCGCAAGCCCCACAGGCGACCTCCATTGATCTCGACAGCCAGGCAGGCACCCAGAGCAGAGACCAGGTGAGCCGCTGATGCGACTGGTCACCTACGTCCGTGGCGCAGGCACGTCCGTCGGCGTCATCCGCGCACCCGGACCCGGCGTATACACACCCGAGACCCGGCTCGGTATCTCTCGTGGCCCGCACCCACGGACCGTGCCACAGCATGTCCTGGACCTGAACGTCCTGGCCGGACGCGACTGGCTCACCGACGTCGGCGACCTCCTGGCCTGCGACGGATGGCGCGCTCAGGTGCAGAGGCTGGTGAACGCGGCGGAAAGCAACATCCGTCTGGGCGGCTTGGACGGGGCATCGGCGTTCCTGCGGTCCCTGCCTGATCTGACCATGTGTGCGCCCGTGCTGCGCCCGACGAAGGTCATCGGGGTGGGCCTGAACCACCGATCCTTCGTGGAGGGCATCGGACAGCAGATACCTCTGCACCCGGAGCTCTTCCACAAGACGTCCTCAGCGCTGATCGGGTCTGGGACATCGATCCAGGTCCCCGCCGCATCTCGTCAGGTCGTCCCCGAAGGGGAGGTCGCGGTGATCATCGGCCGGGCCGGGCACGACATCCCCGAAGAACAGGCCGCCGCTCACATTGCTGGCCTGACCTGCGCCAACGACCTCAGCGCACGGGATCTGGAGTTCCGCACCACGCAGTGGAGCTCAGGAAAGATGTTCCCTACCTCGTGCCCGCTGGGCCCGTACCTGGTCACCACCGACGAGTTCCCCGATCTGGACGATCTGCGCCTGAGCACGCTCCTGAACGGGCAGATCATTCAGTCCGGGTCCACGAGCGACCTCGTGTTCGGCCTGAGCTCCCTCATCAGCCGCATCTCACAACTGACGCAGCTGGAGATCGGAGACGTCATCCTCACCGGCACCCCATCGGATCTGGGAGCGGTGAGCGACCCGGTGTTCCTGCGCGAGGGTGACGTCGTCGAGGTCCACGTCGAGGGCCTGGGAACCCTGCGCAACCCGGTTGAGGATCGCGCCGACCAGGCAACCAGATCTGTCAGACTGCCGGACACCAGCGACCACAGCGCCCAGGATGCGCACGCCATGTGAGGAACAGCGTTGATCGAGGGAAAGACAAAGATCATTGTGCCCGGTCCCGAGACCGGCACCGTGCTGCTGGAGTCGAAAGACTCCCTCACCGGAGGGGATGCCGCCCGCGTGGCCGCGATCCCCTCCATCGGGATCCTGAAAACCACCCAGACCGTCAACGTCTTCGAGCTCCTTACCGAAGCGGGCATCCCGACCGCATTCATCCGCCAGGCCGACGAGCGCACCATGCTGTGCTGGTCCTGCGACATGCTGCCCGTCGAGTTCGTCCTGCGCCGTCGCCCCTGGGGCAGCTACCTCAAACGGCACCCAGATCATTCCCTCGAAACTCATTTCGAGGATTTGGTGGTGGAACGTTTCCACAAGCGGGCCATGGTGCTGCCCCCGGCCAGCGAGCAGCCCCGGGTGATGGACGAAGGCGATGCTCGTGCCGAGTACCTGCGCGAGGGCATCTGGGCCGAAGGCGTCTACACCGACCCACTCATCAAGGTCACCGGCCAGACCTGGACGCTCCTGCCGCCTAAGCAGCCGTTCAACGCTGAGGGCCCCAGCCTGGACATCCCCGCACCGATCACCGAGGAACAGGACACGTTCATCGTCGAGACCCTCCTCAAACCGGCCTTCCTGGCGCTGGAGAAAGCCTGGGCCGGCCTCACGACGCAGGACGGCCCGATCGCCCTGATCGACTGCAAGTTCGAGGTCGGCGTCCGCACATCCGATGGCGCCCTGATCCTGAGCGATGTCATTGACAACGACTCCTGGCGCATCTGGCCCGGGGGTGACCCGGGTAAGCAGCTGGACAAGCAGGCATTCCGCGACGGTGGAACCCCAGAGGTGATCGTAGAGCTCTACCGTCAGGTCACCGACCTGACCAACCGATTTCACGGCATGGCCCGGTAACTCACCCGGGCACCCAGCTGGTTGCTTCTACATCGACGTCGCACCTACGAACGCCCAATCCGCAACGGCCCGTCTGCTCTCGATCCTTAAGAGCAGACGGGCCGGCGAGTTCGGTCTCGCGGCGCCCCCACGTTAGGTCCTGCGACTCGATTGTTTCGCCTCTCCGGGCGGGTCGGCCGCGGGCTGACAACCGCGGTTCAGCTCACCCGGAGATGGCCAGCCGTCCTGTGGAAGCGCCACGAGCCATTTTGGACCCAGCTGGAGCGGGTTAAGCGCCTGAATAACGATTGCAACCCCTACGCATGACGCCAGCTCCCGGGGCCTCTGCGGAGAGGCAGCGTCAAGCTGGGTTCGTCATCATCGTGTTCTGTCCGCCGTGAACCGGGAAGAGCACGGAGGGAACACTGCTGGCGCAACTACGCCGCTGCCAAAGCCTCGTCGACGACTGACCTGCATCCTTCTCCCAGGTGGAGGATCGGGTCCGTCTCGGCGGAAGTAGGTTCTCCCCTTAGCGCCCGGCCTGCGACCGACTGGCTGCATCCACCGGTAGAAGACACGAGGCCTCCCTCATGTGCTCTGGGACGGTGGTTGAGGAGCCGACGACGATGAGGGGCGTCGTCCCCTTGCCCAGGCTGACGAACCGCGCGCGCTCACTGGTGGTGGCCTGTTCCAGGGCGGTGTCGAGGATGGCCTGGCAGGAAACGGTGGGGATGAGCGTGCTTCCCCGGGCTTCCCAGTTGGCGATCGTTCGGGGAGCAACGCCCAGATGGTGGGCGAAGTCCAGGACCGATCGACGCAGGGCGAGACGTAACGCTGCGGCTTCCTGACCGCTCCACCGCGTCACCGTCACCAGATCTTCGGGGCAGTTCATCTGCGGCTCCCGGTGATGACCGCTCTGACCCGTCGTCGGGCCCGGTCCTTCGGCCGACCCGTGCTGGGCCTGACGGCCAGCTCCAGCAGGTCCCGTCGCTCCTGCTCGCTCAGCGTGTGAGGGCCCACCTCCAGCGACTGCGAGTCCTCCGAGCGGAACACGCTGAACCTGACTTCGCCCTTGCCGCTGACAATTTCGAGGTTTCCCCGCCGGTGGGCCTGCTCCTGGTCTTCGGTGTAACCGGTCAGGTACTCGGCCATCCTGTCGCTAGTGATCCAGGCGACCTCGCGGGCATCGTAGACAACCCTCAGCGCCTGCCTGCGGGGCTTGAACCGCACCGTCCCGGGCCTGCCGTCGACCGACCGGACGGCGACTGCTAGTCCTAGGAACATCTGAGTTCTCCCCGTGGCATAGGGCTGGGCTGGCTGAGTGGGGCCTGCTGGGAGGTGTGGGGCATCAGTGAGCGCTCCGCACCGCCACCTCGCTGGCGGGCGCTCGCGGGCTGGGCCTGCTGGACGGGCCGGGCTGCTTGGAGCCGGCCTCGATCGCGGCGGTCAGGGCGTCTAGGAACTTCTGGTCGAACCTGCCAGTGCGGTGTTGGAAGTGATCCGCGGCTATCTTCCAAAATTCCCGGGCGGCTGGTGTTTGCAGCAGGGAGCTGGTGTTGGCGCGGAAGCCCTTCCACGTCTGCGCGCCCGTGCGCAGCATCGTGTAGTGGTACATCACCCACAGATTCAGGTACATGTGCTGCCGGTCCAGGCCAGGGAAAACGGCCTCACTGAGTTCCGGGTCGGCCATCACTTTCTCGATGAGGCGCTCCTGGAAGTTACGGGCGGCCCACAGCGCATCGGAGCGGATCTTGTACGCCGCGAGTACCGTCAGCGCAACCCCCGAACCGGCCATGACGGCGGTGCTGGCGGCGATCGTGGATGGCATCTTCACGCGAAACTCCTGGATAGAGAACATGGATGCGGGCATGGCGGTGTCTGTCTCGGCGGCCGGATAGGCGTCGACGGGTCGGGCGCCGGGACGGGTGGAGGGTGTCGGCGGGTGACTGTCACCCGACCCGGCGCTGATTTCCAGGGGCTCTTGCTCCTGGCCTGTGGGGTGCACGTTGCACCGTGGGGGTCGATGCCCGGCCTGGTTTGAGTGGTGGGCATCGACCCCCGCAGGTCTCGCCGATCCACTCATTCCCCGATGCGAGGATCAGCGAGCTGGGTAAGCCGTCCGCCGCGGCCAGCGGAGGGATTCTGGCCGCGACGGACGGCGCTTCATGGGGATCGTCGGTGGGTGGAGTACATGGGATCGACGCGCCCAGTCCGTGGGCGCGGCCGGAGGTCCTGCCGTTCCCACGACGCGCTGGAGTTGGCTGCCAGCGTCACTATGAGCACGCGGTTGTGCAGTGGGGGTGCCGCCCACGCTACGTGCGAGACACCCTGGATGTGAGTCAGCAGGTCGGGCAGGTCCAGGCCATCGGGCACCTGCGTCGAGGGCAGTTGCACGATGATCTGATGGGCGGGCGTCTGCGTCATCATCAGCGCGTGCAGGCTGTAGTTGTCCAGCTCCCGGGCGATCCGGGCCTTGGCTTCTACGGGGTTCAGCATCGTTGCCTCCCTTGAGGCATCGCGGTGCTCGGGACTGCTGGGGGCGTGTGGTGCTCGGTACCCGCCCGCGCGGCGCAGTGATGGGCGCCGGCGACGGCCGAGTGGGGCCTCGGAGCCGCGCGTAGGAAAGGCGCTGCGCCGAGGCGACTTTGAGTTTGTGCGGGTCGCGTCGCGGAGGCTGAAGTTGCGGCGTTCCCCGGGATTCGATCGTTCGGGCCCGTTTAGGCGGCGCGGCTCCGCTGCTGAGGGATTCGCCGGATCGGGTCTGAGCTGTCTGGGCTGGCACGGCGGGGAGCGCTGAGGCGGGCCTGCGCCCGCATGAACGCCACCATCGTTGCTATGCGTGACAAGGGTGCGTCGCGGTGCTCAAGCGCCCTGCCGATACAGGGCCAGGCAGTGCGGCACTGGGGGCAGATGCCCAGCACGTTACAGTGACTGCTCACCGTCGGTCCCTTCCGTTGACCTCAGGGTGACTGACTATGCGCCAACTGTGCTCTCACTCTGCGTACTTGTTAAGAGTCCACATTGGACCCCCTGAAGTGGACCCCATGATGTGAACCGCCCCGTATGAACCGACCAGAGCGAACCGACAAGTAATGGTCTGGTCCGATCTGAACCCCTACACTCAGCGAGCTATGGGGCACACGACGCAACCCAAGAGGAGCGTTCGCCGCTCACTGGCCCGCCAGGTCCGTGCACTACGCGAGAGTGCGAAGCTCTCGCACAAGGACCTCGCTGATACCGGCGCCGGCTCGGTGTCGAAATGGAAGCGCATCGAGAAGGCCGAGACCCGGCCCAGCCCCGGCGACATCCTGCACCTGTGCCGCATCGTCGGCGCGGATGAGGAGACCACAGCCAACTTGGAGGCGATGGCCAAACAGGACGAGCAAGTCACCTGGTACGTAGAGCTGGCCAAGGGCCTGCCCAACGACCGAGCGTTCTTCACCTTGCTAGAGCTGGAGGCCTTCGCCACCAGCGTCGATGTCTTCGGACCGATACTCGTGCCAGGCCTGGTGCAGTCCCGCCGCTACCAGATCGCCCAGTTCAAGACCGCCCCGGACGGTTTCGCCGAGGAGACCATCGAGCGTCAGGTGGCGGTTCGCACCAGACGCCAGGAAGCCATTGCTGCAGCGGACCTGTGCGTCGTGATCGGTGAGGAAGCCCTGAACCGGCAGGTCGGCGGAGCAGAAGGTCTAAACGAGCAGATCGCCTACCTGCGCGAACTGGCCGCCCGGCCCAATGTCGATATCCGGGTGCTGCCGTTCTCCACCGGCGCGCACCCTGGAGGTAAGGGTGAATTCGCCTTGCTGGGGTTCTCCACTGAGTCGCAGGAACCACCGATCCTCTACACCGATGGATACCTGGCCGCGCAATACTCTGCGGACGCCGAGGCCGTGCACAACGCGCGCCGTAGGTTCGACATCATCAAGGCAATGTCCGTAGCTTTCGAGGAGCACCTGCAATGCGCGAAATGAAGATCGACTTCTTCAAGGCGTCGGCCAGCGCCGACAACAACGCCTGCGTGGAGATGGGCCTGACCACGGAGGGCACCGTGCTGCTGCGTGACTCCAAGCAGCACGGCCAAGGCCCGGTCCTGGAGTTCACCCCCGGCGAGATCGCCGCCCTGATCGACGGCGCCAAGCGCGGCGAGTTCAACAAACTGCTCGGCTAAGCAGCCTGTTCCAGCTGCTACCCCGTAACACAGGCGCGCCCCTGGCTATCTGTAGTAGCCAGGGGCGAGCTGCTGCCCACGTCGGCTCACGGTATCCGGACCGGACTCGGTTTTAGTCCCGATGCCCACATTCATGGTGGCTGGCAGCGGTGCGCGGACGCTGGGCTCACCTGTCACACCTAGCTCAAGGAAACAATGCCGGCCTCCAGCTTCTGGTCCTGGCACGCGCGCTGACCGCGCTGAAACTGTCCGGGTCGCGCTCACCGGGGCGGTACGTTCGTCACTTCGTCGGGCCCCAGCTCGCCGAACACCAGCCGGCCAAGGACGGCGGAAAAGCAGAGAAGAGCAGCCAGGACGGCCACCGCCTCTCATCCGACCCATGAGGAGTCCTTGTGCCCCCCCTCTCTCCCCGCACCCTCCAGCCGCCCGGCCGATGAACTCCGTGAGGACATGGTCACGGTCCTGAGGGAAAAGGGCGTCGTGCGCTCGCCCGAGATCATCGGGGCCCTGCGCGTGGTTCCCAGGCATCTGGTCCAGGGGGTCGACACCGCAGTGATGTACGACCCGTTCAAGGCTGCGGTCACCAAGCGCGACGCGGACGGGGGCAGCCTGAGCTCGGTGTCCGCACCCCACATCCAGGCCTACCAGCTGGAACAGGCGCAGGTCCGCCCGGGACAGCGGGTTCTGGAGATCGGTTCCGGCGGGGTGAACGCGGCCTACCTGGCCGAACTCGTCGGCCCGGACGGGCTGGTGGTCACGATCGACATCGACGAGGACGTGACCGCCCGCGCCCGCCAGTTCCTGACCGCCACCGGATACGACCAGGTCCAGGTCGTCACCGGTGACGCGGCCTTCGGCGTGGCCCAGTTCGCCCCATTCGATTTGATCCTGGCTACCGTGGAGACCACGGACATACCCCAGGCGTGGTGGGAGCAGCTGAGCCAGGCCGGCAGAATCGTGGCCCCGATCCGGTGGCGTGGCCAGCGCCGCACCGTCACCCTCGTGCGGCGCGGCGAGAACATGATGGTCGCTGAAGACATCGCACAGGCCGGGTTCGTAGCGATGCAGGGTGCCGGAGAGCACCGGGAACAGCCGGCAGTCCTGCACGATGTCCCCGGCCAGCGGGTGGCCCTGCGCCTGGACGACGGTATGCAGGTCAACGTCGAGGCCCTCAGGAAGTCTTTCCTCGGGGAGCAGGCCATCCGGTGGGCAGGGGCCATGCTGCGTGGGCAGAAGTCGTACGCGTTGCTGGACCTGTGGCTGGTCACCGTGCTCGACGTCGCAGTGTTGACCGGGGACTCCGGAGCGCACGAGGCGGGACTGATTCCTGCGCCCTCGCCCATCGGCATCGGCTGGCCGGCGCTGGTCGAGGGCTCCACCATGGCCTACCGCACCCAGCGTGCCACCGACGTTGCTGATGAGTGGGAGATCGGGATCATCGCCCACGGGCCCGCCGGGCAGGACCTGAGCGAACGCTACGCCGCCGCGATCGCGGCGTGGGACCCGCAGGCGCGTCCGAGCCTGATCGTCACCCGCCACCAGCAGCCGGACGTTCCCCAATGCACCCACCGCAGCGTGAGGAGGCCCACCAGCACGTTCACGATCTCCTGGCCGTAGCCGTCCAGAAGCGACAGGCAGGTCCTGGAGCAGCACGGGTCCAGCAGTTGTGCCTCTGGCTTTCCAGACGGGCGGGATCCACACGAGCGGGCTGGACTCGTCCTCAGCTCAAAACATGAAGACAGCGAAGATGCCGACGGTTACGACGAATCCACGGTCGGGCCGTATTCGTGCCGGTGGCAGGTTCCGCGCACACTCCCGGTCAGCGCACCGGGACACACGCGACCTACCGGTACGGCGGCGTGACCGCTGCGGATTTCGCTGGTCTGGACCCGTTGCGGAAGCGGCCTTGCCCGGAAGCGGTACGCAGGGCCCAGTAGGTTAAGACCAACAAAAACTGTTTCCTGCCAGGGTTAATCGCTGAGAAGGGCCTACTCATGCTTCCCGTCGAAACCTCCTGCACGGCACCGGGGTCTGACCCGTCAGCAGGAGGTGATCGGGAAAGCGAAGGGCTTCGTGGTGCGCTGGTGTCTCAGCTCATCCAGGAGAGCTGGCTGACATCAGCAACTGTCGAGCGGGCTATGCGGACTGTTCCTCGGCATCTGTTCGTTCCCGGGGCTTCGCTGGAGGCGGCGTATGCGCAGGACACCGTCGCGATCAAGCAGGACTCGCAGGGGCGGGTGATCAGCTGCGCCTCGCACCCGGCCATCGTCGCGCAGATGCTCGAACAACTTGACGTCCAGCCCGCCCATCGCATTCTCGAACTGGGAACTGGCACCGGGTACAACGCCGGCCTCCTGGCCTTCCTGGCCGGCCCGGAAGGGCTGGTGACAACGGTGGACGTGGACGACGATCTCGTGGACCAGGCCCGAACACATCTCACCGCAGCCGGATTCAGCAACGTCAGCGTGGTCATGGGCGATGGCGCCCTCGGTCACCTCGCGGGGGCGCCCTACGACCGGATCGTTGCCACGGTGGGCGCCCATGGCGTACCCCGCGCGTGGTTCGACCAGCTCGCTGAGGGCGGCAGGCTACTCACCCCGCAGCGTTTGCGCGGTAGCGTCTGCCGCTCCCTCGCCTGGGAACGTGATCCCGCACGAGCAGGCTCCTGGGTATCGGTGAGCAGCGAGATGAACACGTTCATGCCTCTGCGCAAGGGCGTCGCGGACGACGCCCAGATTCCCGTCCCCCTGACCGAGGATGGACGCGTGGCCCTGCAGACCCACCCGGAGCATGACCTGGATGCCAACGCGTTCACGGGCGTCCTGACGGGCCCTCGTGCCCAGGTCTGGACCGACGTGCGGGTGGAGGGCATGGAATCGCCAGAGTGGATGGAGCTATACCTGACTCTGACCCTGCCCAACGGCCTGAACCGGCTCATCTACGATCCGTCCGCGGTCAAGGACGGGCTCCTGGCCGAGAGTCCCTACCGCAGCTCGGGTGCCACCTTCACCGACACGAGCATCGCCTACCTGGTACAGCGCCCCTCAACGACCACGAGCCCTGAAGGACGTAAACTCTGGGACTTCGGCGTTGTCGCACACGGACCGGACCGCTCGCAGCTGGCCGAGCAGATGATCACGGCCCTGAACGCATGGAACACCGAATGCCGTCCCCGCACAGCCTCGTTCCGACTGCGACACACCATCCCCAACGACGAAACCCCACATACCGTCCGAACCGACAGCACTTTCAGGATCAGGACCCCACTCAACGAGATCGATGTCGTGTGGGCATAGCGCATGACGTCGGTATCCCAGGCATCTCAGGAGACGCAGCGTCAAGCTGGGCTCGTCGTCATTGTGTCCGGTCCGCCGGGGAGCGGAAAGACCACTCTGGCAACACTGCTCGCGCGGCAGCTGCGGTTACCGTTGTTCTCGCGTGACACGATCAAAGAGTCCCTGTTTGACACCTTGGGCTGGTCGGATCGCCAACGATCCAGGGAACTCGGCGTCGCATCGGTCGCTGTCCTGTTCGCCCTGCTGGCGGACACATTGCGCGCAGGAGCATCATGCGTGACGGAGTCAAACTTCCGTCCTGAGTATGCCAACGCCGACTTCGCCACGCTGCTGACCGACACCGGAGCCCGGGCGATCCAGGTTCAGTGCACCACCCAGGGCGAGGTCTTGCTTCAACGTTTCGTCCAGCGAGCGGCCGGGACCAAACGGCACCCTGGCCACCGCGACGAGGGCAATCTGCAGGAGTTCCGCGCCGAGTTGCTCGCCGGACGCTACGAGCCGCTCGATGTCCCCGGGCCGGTGCTGATCTGGGACACCACTGACTTCGACGCCGTTTCTGCGGACGACCTGGGCGAGCAGATCGCGGCTCTGATCACCTCCCATGCGCCGCCATCGTGATCAGGCGTTGGCGTTGCACTTTCGGGCCTGATCTTGGCCGTCTCGGTCCCGTGGTGCGTGGGTCATAGTCTCGGTTGTGGGCCGCGGTAGCGCTGTGGTTCGGCGGGTAGCACCAGTGGTGCGGGGGCGGTGTTGGGTCGGGGTTGGGGCGTCTGGCTGGGGGTGGCGGGGGTGTCTCGGCGGGGGTTGCGGGTGCGCTCGGTGCGGGGGGCTGAGGTACGCCGGCTGCGTTGGAGGGCACCTGCTCGTGTCGTGGTGTCTGGGGCCTGGGTGGGTGTGGCGAGGTGCCCGCGCTCTTGCAGCACCAGGTGTAGCTGCTCGCCGTGAACGGCGCTGCTCAGCGCGGTGTCCAGGCCGGCTAGGGCGCTCGGGTCGGCTCCTGAGGGGTGGGTGCTGGCTGGGTTCTGGCTGTCGGGGCTGATGTTGGGCCCGAACCACAGGTGACCGAGTTTGGCGGTGACGCCCGCGCCGACGGCGAGGCGTTCGGTCTCGGGCAGGGCGCGGTAGGTGTCGACGGCGATCTGATGATGCAGGTGCGCATCGAGAGTGCGGGCAGGGCTCGGGACGGTGGCAGGGTCGGGCTGGATCGGTGGCATTGGTGAGCCTTCTGCAGAGGTGATGGGGGTGTCTGCCCGCACCTGGTCGCTGGGCCCAGCGGCGACCGGTGCCGAGGTCGCGGACTGTGCCTTGGGCCCGACGGTATCGCTGATGGGGTGGCTGTTCTGGTGGGCGGCGTGGGCGGCGTGCCAGTACGCCTGGTGGCCTGGGTTGGTGGTTTCGAGGTACGGGCCAAGAGGCCGGTGGGGTTCGTCGTCGGTGATCTGGTGCTGGTCGCGGAAGGCCGCCACGACGGCCACGTTCTGGATCCAGGTATCGCGCTGGGCGGGGTCGGCAGGGGTGGTGCCGAGGGTCTGAAGCCAGGCGGGTTGAGTGGCGATGGCGTGGTCGGTGAGCTGAGCGACCCGGGCCCGGAGCTGGTCGGCGGCGGCGCGTGCGTAGGCGTCGTTGGCTGGGATGGCGGGGGTCCAGGGCGGCAGACCGGGCTCGGTGGGGGTGAGCTGGGTGCTGGTGGTGGCGTGCCGGCGGACGTGGGTGGTCAGGTTGGTGAGGGTGGTCGGTGCGGCGGATGGCTGTGTGGTCTGTTCGCGGGTGGGCAGGATCTGGTGGATGTCGATGCCCTGGTTTTCCTGGGCTTTGAGGAGCCATGCGAGCTGGGGCCAGGCCTGCGCGGCCGTGTCGGTCGTGGTTGCTGAGGTTGTGGTTTCGGGGGCGGTAGGGGTCGTGGCGGGGTGGGTGTGGGCGTAGTGGCCCAGGCGCCAGGCCAGGACGCTGCTGATGCTGCGGGAGCCGGTCAGGCCGTTGCGGTTGCTGACCTGACGCAAGACGGCGGCGGGGTCGTGTCCTGCGTCATCGAGGCGGCTCAGGGCGGCCTGGACGGCGGGCCAGGCGGGTTCGCGGGTGGCCTGCTGCGCCAGGCGCGACCCGATCGCCGGGCCGAGGAGCCCGCTGTAGGCGGCGCGGCTGGCGACGGGTTCCGGGCGGCGGATCAGCGCGAACGGACCCAGGTCGGCTGGCCGGTTCAGTGCAGTAGCCGGGTCCAGATCCCTGCCCGATGCAGCGGTGATGCCGGTGATGTCGGCGATGAGGTGCGCGTACCGGGCCACGTCCTGGGGCGTGGGCTGGGCCAGCGGTGCAGGCGAGTAGTGCTCAGCGGTGAGGGTGGTGATCCGGTCGGCCAACACGTGGGCCCGGGTCGGCGCCGTCATCTCCACCGTGCTGTGGGCTGGGGTTGTGGAGGGTGAGGTGGCGCCCAGGGGGCGGCTGGGGACGGTGACCGTGTGGTCCCAGGTGGCGTCGTCGGTCACCACCTTCAGGAGGTGCTCGGCGTTCCATCCGGCCGCGGTGGCGGCGTGTAGGGCGCGGGCGGCGTCGGGCCAGGCCGGGTCGTTCAGCAACGGACCGGCAGCGTCCTGCCCCAGCAGGTCCCGCAGGTGGCGGCGGTGCTCTGCCGCGGTGGCCCGTTCGACCGCGTGCACGTAACGGGGCAGCAGAGTGGCCAGGGATTCGCTGTCGGCCTGGGCCTCGCGGATGGCCTGGGTGGCGGAGCGCTCGGCCCCTTCCATCCCCAGGACGCCGTGCAGGACTTCGATGGCCGCGCGGGCGTTGGGGTCGTGCGCGGCGGCATCGGTGCGGTGGTCCTCATCCACCGGCAGGAGATGGTGGGTGGCCACGTACAGGTGGCTGGCGATCGCGGCGCGGGTCAGCGCCACGTAGAGGTGTTCGCGCAGCATCCCGGCGCTGATCAGGGCGTGAGTGGTGTCGACGGTGGAGCCCTGCGTGCGGTGCACCGTGGACGCGTACAGCAGCTCGACATGCTGGCTCACGTACGCGGACGGAAGGCGGACCTGGCCACCGTGCTCCAGGTGGCCGACCTGAAGGGAGCCGTCGTCGTGGCGGTACAGGACGCGCCAGGCGTCGCCGTTGCGGACGAAATCGCGGCCCTGGCGGGTGGCCAGGCGCCGGGAGTTGTGGCGGGTGACGATCCAGTCCCCGGCCCCGGCGGTGTTGCCGTCGTGCAGGCTGATGCCGTTGGCTTCGACCTGTCCGGCGGTGACGCGGTCGGCGCGGGCCCGGCCGGACAGGGCGGTGACGTCGGCATTCGACGCGGCCGTCATCACGGAGATCTTCCCGGCTTGAACGTCGGTCCACCAGCCGCTGTAGGCGGCATCGGTCATGGCCTGGATCGAACCGCCGTGAATGCGGTCCCGGCTCTCGTAGAACGCCAGTCCGGTGGTGTCACCGGTGCGGATCTGCAGGGTGGCTGCGGCTTCGTCCTGGTCGCGGAAGCGGTGCAGCGTGGACAGTTCGACCGCTCCGGCCTCGGAGGCGATCAGGCGTAGGGCGCCGCCGGATTCGACGGCGGACAGTTGCCGGTAGTCGCCGATTAGGCGGACGGTGGCGCCGTGGTGGGCGGCGATGGCGGTGATCCGGTCCAGGGTGAACGTGCCGGCCATCCCGGCCTCGTCGACCAGGATGACGTCACCGCGCCGCACGCTCAGCTGGCGGACGTTCTCGGGCAGGTGATCGGTGTGGCCGGTCTCCAGGTCGCGGCTGTGGGGCCCGTTCAGGTGCTCGTGCAGGAACTTGTGCACGTTCTCGGCTGGGGTGTTCAGATCCCCGGCCAGCACAGACGCCGACGCTGCAGACGTGGCCAGAGGGATGAGCCTGCGCTGTTGTGCGGTGAGGGTGTGCAGGTAGGCGAGCATGGCGGTGGTCTTGCCGGTTCCGGCGGCGCCGATTCCCACGCTCAGGAGTCGTTCGTCGGTGGCGAAGGCGGTGACCAGGGCGCGTTGCCCGGTGTCCAGGGTGCGGCCGTGGACGGCTTCGAACCCGTCCAGGGTGGCGTTGACCCACGCCGTGGACGGCGTCCCGGCGACACTGGTTCCGCTGGTCGGGACGGCGTCGGGGCGTGTCTGGGGAGGAATGTTGGCGGGGTCGGCTGCGGGGGTGCTTGCTGCGTGCAGGAGGCGCTGTTCGGCGTCCAGGAGGGCCTGGCTGGTGTAGCGGTCGGCGGCGTGCTGCACGAACACCGAGACCCCGTCCGAGCGCTGAAGGGAGTCCGGTTCGGCGAGCAGGGCGGGCGCTTCGATGCTGATGCTCACGGACGGGGAAACGGCCCGCTTGACCACGGCAGTGACTGCGGCCTGGTGTTCGGTCAGGGAACTGATGACGAGGGGGCTTTGTTCGGGTTCAGGGTCTGAGCTGGCGGTGATTCCGGTGATGGGCTGTTGCTGTGCGACAGCGATCTTGACGAGGCGTTCGGCCTCGGCGCGCACGTTCCAGACCGTCCAGGTGGAGCGCTTCTGTGCCACGTTCGCGACAGCCTGGGCCGCTAATTCCTGCACTGACACCGCCTGAACCGGCTGCCGACCGGCCGCGGTAGACCGGCGTTCAGGATCTGGGACAACAGCCATGACCTGACGGATGGTTCCGGGTCCGTGGCGGGTGATGGCTTGCTGCGTCCAGGTGGCGCGCATGGCGGCCACGGAGCGGGGGGGCTGCTTTTCCTGGCGGGTGTCGAGGTTGGCGCGGCGCGCGAGTTTGTGCGCGACGGCGGCTGAGGGGTCGTGTCCGTGCTCGGCGCGGTAGGCGCTGGTGAGTTCGTCGTAGCGGGCTGTGAGGGCGCTGCGGCGGCGGGAGAAGTCCTTGATCAGCGCCGGGGCGATGCCGGCGATCTCGTAGACCGGCTGCTTGCCCCGGCCCATGTCCTTGGCCTCGAACCTCACCCCGGTCTTGGCAGTCAGGGCGACCTGAAAGGCGGTGTTGTAGTGCTCGGACGCGGCGACGGTGAGCCGGTACAGCGCCCTGCCGTCCAGGGTCCGCCAGATCCCGTCCACACCCTGGACCTTGTTCGAAATCGCCACATGGGTGTGAGGGTTTGGGTCCCCGTCGCGCGAGTCCCAGTGGTCGAAGGACACGCCGATCAGGCCCTTGGTCTCGATCTGGGCGACGCCGTTGGTGCCGGTGCGGGTGAACGCGGCGTGCTGTTCCAGCATGGCCAGGGTGGCGTCCTTGGCCTCGTGGTGGGCGGCGATGACGGCGTCCTGCACCCACTGTCGTTCGTCCAGCGCCCACAGTAAGGCGGCCGATTTCACGGGCGCGAACACCAGGTCATACCCGGCCACGGAGCCGTGCTTGCGTCGGGCTTCCTCGGCCCGGATCCGTTTCTCCTCGGCCGGTCTGGGGAGGCGGCCGGTTTCCTCGATGATCTGGCTCAGGCGTTCGTGGACGCGTTCTTTGAAGGGCGGCAGGGCCTTGTAGGCGGCGAACGGGCGTCCCAGGGTGACGCTGCGCAGGGCGTCAGCGTTGACCTTCTCCACTTCGGCGGGGCTCATGCCGGGAGTGATGTGCTGGCGCTGATAGGCGGCAATGCGAGCTTCGGCGTCGGGGTGAAGCCCGGACCCGAACAGGGCCTGCATGTGCTCGGCTTCCACGATGCGAGCGGACTGCCCCGCGCGCGGTTGCAGGTCCAGAAGGTGGCGTCCGCGCCCGATCCAGACGCCGGGCGGATTGCCCTCGGCCGTGTAGTAGGCGCTGACGTCCTGGCCGGGCTGAGGCGTGGCTCTGGGGTCGTTCGCGAGGACGGCGATGTCGCGCATCAGGTACTGGTAGCCGTCCCCGGCGGTCAGTTTCGCAATGGTCATCACCACGTCGACCACCCCCGAACTGGCGCCGGGAGCTGCCGGTGAGGGCATGGGCGTGCGCTACGGCCAACACCACCACTCCAAGCATCTATGAGCCGTCGTGAGGGGCGTTTCTGGTCTGGTCGTGTGGGCTGGTGGTGGGCCGCGCGCACTGCGGTCAGGCCCCCGGCCTGACCGTTACAGGCTGGCCGTGGGAGCCGCCGAGGCTCGCGGGTCAAGAGCGGCCGCAGGCCGTCCCGTAGGGACCCGACAGGGCTCTTGAGGCGTGAGAAGCGGCCCCCACAAGCTGCGCGGCCCGCCACCAGACCACCCACAAGAACCTGCACCACGAAACCTGTTGGGCGAAGCTGTGAACCGTCTCGGACGCTGGCGGACGCGACTGAATCCCGACGGCCCAGCGCACTCCCTAACGTCACGAAACAGCCCCTTTGTCAATGCTTTTGGTGGATTCAGGTTCGCTGATCGGACCTGTTCATGCAAGAGGTGTCTCGCGCTTTTCCTGTTCTGACCTGAAGGTGATGGGCCGGAAGGCGGAGGGACATCGATCGTCGAGTCGGGATGGGGCTGCCGGCCTGGGCGGCGGTTGAGTTATCTGAGGTGCGGCTGCAGATGTGTTGCACGTCGGTCACTCTGGTTTTGTTCGTGCTGGAGGTGTTGCGAACTTGTGTGATGGGGGACGTGATTTCCCGGCAGACGCACTCGGCAAGGATCGTGCTGGGCATGACGACACAGAAGAACGCGCAGACCGGTTCGGCGACGCAGGAGAACACGACGGGTGGGACGGGGCAGGAGCGGACACCGGCGACGGCGTCCGGAGGGAGCGCTCGCAAGCGTGGGGGGCGTGGGGTGGTCCGGTTCGCGGCGGTGCGGCGGGCTCGGGCGGCGAAGATGGCCCGGGATGCCCGCGTGTTCCAGCGTGAGGCGGAGGTGGAGGCAGCGCTGGCGAACTTTTACCAGGCCCAGGGTGAGAGCGAGGTCATCATGCGGGCGGCGACCGAACGCGCACAGCAGATCATGACCCAGGCGCAGGAACGCTGCGAGCAGCCGCGTCACGACATGCACCTGGCGGTTGCACGGCTGCACGAGCTCGGCGAAACGGCCGTGAGCTTGCGGGAGCTCACGGGCCTGGGGGCGGTGGCACTGCGCGAGATCCTGGAGACCCACACGGACGGTCGGCGCTTGAGCGGCCCCCGCCGTCGCGCGACAGCGCCCAGCCAGCCGACGGCCGCACCCACCGCCCCGGAAACGTCGGAGTCCCTGGACTCATCGAGAGGGGCCGGGGTGCGGCCGGAAACGCCCTGACTAATACGAGTGTTGCCCCCGGCGCAACCGTTTTGCCAAGCGCACTGAGCAACAACGACGCGGCCCTGGCGCGGTGAGGAGCGATCAGGCAAAACCGTGAGTGCCCGGACCCGTCAGGGTCCGGGCACTCACTGATGTTCGGGGTGGAGTTCAGGTCCAGTCGGGTTTGGTCTGCAGGCACCAGGGGCAGTCGATGTTCCAGTCGCTGCGCTGTTTCAGGACCAGGGCCCGGGAGGTGGGTGAGGTGAAGATGGGCAACTGGTACTCCATGCAGCGCACGCCGTAGCCCGAAGGGCTGGCGTGGTGGGTCTTGGTCGGATCGACCGGCAGGACGGGCGTGGTGGTGTCGGGGCAGTCCTGGAACACCAGGCCGGCTGCTTCCCGGGCCCACCGATCCCAGGACCGGGACGCGATCGCCTTGTCCGTGGACAGACGCTGGAAGCTGTGCGCCAGATCGGGCCGCTCGGCCATCAGGGACGCGATGGACGGGTATGCCTTGATGTTTCGCAGGGTTTCGGCCGCGAGCTCGGCCGGGCTGACGGTACCGGGGTCCAGGATCAGAGTGGTGCGGGCCTGGGTGAGCCACGCGGTGATGTAGACGTAGCCGTGGGAGGACCGCGAGTCGGCGTGGACCGTGAGCTGCTCGTCGAGGTACAGGATCACGTCACGCGACTCGGCCGGGCTGAGGGTGCCCTCGGTCAGCAGATGGCTGACGCTCTCGCGCATGGCATCGATCGGGTACCGCCAGTTGATCAAGTTGGTGAGGGCGGCGCTGTAGGGGCCGTCGTCGGAGCCGAAGCGGTCCGGTGGCAGGTCGACGTAGCCGGTGCGGTCGACGTTGAGGCGGGCGCCCCAGATGGACAGGGCGTTGTCGGGGGCGACGTTCTTGAGCGCGAACCGCGCGGTGACAGACATGTGGGGGGTGCTCCTGGAAGTGACAGGCCGGGGCCCGGATGGATCAGGGGACGATGCGGGGGCGAGTGGTGCCCGGGTCGGCCCCGTTGGAGGGGCCGACCCGAGCACCTGCGGGTGGTTCAGGCGGGCTGCGGGATGCCGGTGGAGTAGCCGCCGTCGGCGGGGACCTCGCTCAGGTGCGGGCGCTGCTCGCTGGTGGGCCGGGCTTCGCGCAGGCTCGCGGCGGGGTGCCAGCGCATCGAGACCGAGACGTTCTGGGCGGTCGCGCGCAGGGTGGTGTAGTTGTTGCGGGACTCGGCGCGCAGGTCGTCGCCGATCTCGGCGATGATCGTGTCGCCCTTCTTCAGTTCGGCGGCGCGCTCGGCGAGCTGGCGCCAGCAGGTCAGGTCGATGGCGACGGTGCGCCCGTCGACCCACTGGCCGGCGTTGTTGCGGTAGCGGCCGTTGTACATCAGGCGCAGGTTGCAGACCGCGACACCGGAGTCGGTGAAGCGAAGCTCGGGGGCCTGGGCGATGTTTCCCTCGATGACGAAGTTGAACAGCATGATCGGTGTCCTCCGGTGCTTGCGCTGATGCGCTCGGGGTGCGGCCCGCCTGTCCGGGCGCCGGTGGCGCCGGGCGGTGGTGCCGCGGTGGCAAGTGCCGGTCGGGACTGCCCAAGGGCGCGCGCGTCAAGGGAGGAAGAACGAGATCCCGGCTCGATACAAGGCGGAGCGCAGCGGAGCCGTCGGCCGGGATGTCGGGCGGCCCTTGCGCGTGACGTCCGTGGGGTGGTCCATGCCTGGGTGCTGACACCGAGAGCAACACCCACCAGCACGCACCCGACGCCAGATGGGTTGACCGCCACCGGTGTCCATCCGCGCCGACCGGAAACCCGTCCAGCAGTCTTCAAGTGCGTCGCGGGAGTGTCGGCCTCAGTCCACGCAGGCCGTGAACATCGGTCCGCGTTCATGGACCGGGCCGAGAAGGAGCCAGCCCGCAGGGATGCGGTCGGGGACGAGGGAATCCGTCGGCAGGTTCACCTGTGCTGACGATCGACAGCTCGCGGGCCGGGATCGGAAAGGCGATGGGGCCAGGTTCGCGGGCGCGAGCGGATGTGCCGCGATGGCCCCGCACCGTACATCGCCGCGAGGGCCTTGGTCTGCGGTCGAGATCGCATGTGGTGAACGTCCTCCGCCTGACCTGCGTTGGGCTGGCTCGGGCTGGGTGCTGTCCGCTGACACGGGCGGCGCGGTCGGTGGGATGCTGGTCCGCGATGAGCAGCGATCGGTGTGGCGTGCCGGGACCTGTGGGGGCCGAGCTGATCTGCCCGGCCTGGTTCACCGGCCCTTCGGGTGTGCCGTACGTCCCGACGCTGGGGCCGGTTCATCCGGGCGAGGATGCCGCCGGCCTGATCCGGGATGTGTTCTCGGTGGCGGGCACGGGCCAGGTCCTGCCCTACGACAAGGATGCCCGCTGGTCGAGGGTCAAGGACGAGCACATCATCGGCGCCACCCTGGCCACCGGCATCTTCGATCAGGCTTGCCAGCACGGCGAGCACGGCCAGCACGGTGGCGGGGTCGTCATCCCGACCCTGGCCCGCCGGCCACATCCGCGCATCACGCTGTACTGCTACGGCACCGACCACGCCGAGATCCGTCGCCTGGCCGCCGACCTGCGCGCCGAGCACCCTGGCACGCCGGTGCATCGGGTGGTGCTGCGTTCCGGGGCAACCGAGAGCATCGGGGGCGGCGCGCACGCGGTGCGGATCTGGCTGTACGACTTCGCCGCCGCAACTGGTACGGATGCATCGGACGTGCGGGTGCCCGGCGTCCATGTGCTGGGTGAGTGTTTCGGTCCGCTGGTGCACTCGTTCGCTGACTTCGCTGAGCGCATGCACGCTGATGGCTGGGGGTTCGTCCGGGGCCAGCTGCGCGAGCGTGACCTCGGACCGATTCTGATCCGCGTGCACGAGCACCGGGTGGTCGCAGCCACCGGCCCCTTGCAGATCCGCGCCGATGCCCGCGGGCGACCTCGTCTGCTCCCGCAGTACCTGGGCGTCTTGCCGGAGGCACGTGGCCACGGCTTCGGTGAGGACCTGCGTCACGCCGTGACCGCGTGGGCGCGCCAGCACGGCGCTGAGTACGAGCTTCTGCAGACCGTGCTCGGTGGCCCTGCTGACCGGCTCCACGCCCGCTTGGGCGCACGCCGCCTGGGCACCCGGCACCACCAGCCCGCAGAACATCCCGGCACCTGCTGACCGGCGTCCCTCACCGATGCCGTGGCGTGAGCCTGTGCGACGGGTCGCGCCCGTTTTGATCGGACGGCCGGAGGGACGTCTCGCCCCGGGCGTGTGAATGCCCGGGGCGGTGAGCTGTTCAGTCTTCCTGTGCGGGGGGTGCGGTGTCCTTCGTGTCCTGGGCGGCTGGGGCGTTGTCGGTGGGTCGGCGGTGCTGGGTGATCTTGACGAAGGGCAGCTTGTCGAGCCAGTCCCCGCCGACCATCGAGGGGACGCCGACGGTCTTCTTGTTGACCTTGCGGACCACATGCCACAGCCCCGCGCCGAACACGAAGTCCCCCACGTTCACGTTGTGCGGCCCATAGACCACCAGCGAGCCCTCCGCCTCCAGCGCGGCCAGGACCCCCCGGTCCAGATCCACCGCCTCCAGAAGACGCTCCCGCTCGGCAGTGCTGCGCTCCACGTAGGTGTCACTCATCGGCCGCAGGCCCGTGCGCTCGGCCAGGGCCGGGCTCTCGGGTCCAACGGCTTGTTCGTGCTGGGCCAGGCGCCGTTCGATGACGCGGATCTCGGCCTGGTGCCGTTCGATGCGCAGGCCGATGGTCACCGGGCTCTCGCCCTGCTCCTGGATGCGGCGGATCTCAGCGGCCAGCCGTGAGCGCACCCGCGCCTCACGCCGGGCCTCCATGCTGCGCGTGTCCAGACGATCCCGGCGCTCCAGGTCGCGTCGGTGGCGTCCTTCGCTGCGATGACCGATGAGGATCGGCTGACCCATCGGATAGCCGTCACTGATCCGCCGGCTCGCGGCATGATCGGCATCCGCGCTCGCGGTGGCCTTTTCCGCGGCGTGCTCGTGCCGGTCGGCCCTGATGTCCAGGCGCTGGTCACGGCCCTGGCGGCGTTCGGCCTCGCTCAGAACCGCCCCGGTGTCCTCGACCTCGACCATGACGCCGTTGTCCCCGGCAGCACGCAGGAACTCCTGGATGCGGGTCTGACGCGTCCAGGGCTTGAGTGAGCGCGGCAGGACGTAGCCGGCGGCGGAGCGCGACCACACCCACGGGCGCGGGAGCAGGATCGGGATGAGCGGGTCGCCTTTGAGGGTGCCGGTCACGGCGACCCAATCGCCGTCGACGTCCAGGTACCACGGGCGCGCCGCCGGAGCCTCCTGCTCGCTCTGGGCGGGTTGCTCGTGTGGGGCGGTCTGGCCGGTCCCCGGGCAGGACGGCGGGGTGGGCGTCGTGGACGGACTGTGCGGGGTGGGCATGAGCGGACTCCTGGACCTGACGAGAGGGGTCCGGCCATGGGCGCTGCGGGGTGCCGCTGCGCCGGCCGGAGCTGGCCGAGGCGTCACGGCCTCGCCAGGCCACCGGCCGGTCAAGAACACCCGCCCCGGGCGTCTGAAAGGGCCCGGCCGCTTTCAGCCGGGCCCGACGCCCGGCGGGTGGACTTGACCGGCCCAGCCGCGAGGCCAGCCTCAAAGGCCAGCACCGGCCCCAGCGGCACCCAAAGCCCCACCAGCCGCGTGATCCCGGCAGGGACTACAGGAGATACCGCGGACGGAACGCATACGGGTAGCTACGCTTTGCCTAGGTCTGCTCGGGAGTAGTCCAGCTGACCCAAAAGAGGGCTGCGGATGCGGGCGCCTGGAAAGCATGCGCCGACCGGCATGGCGCAGCAGGTTCGATCGTGAGCGGTCACGGCAAACGGCGGGTGCCCGGCCTCGGTAAGAACGCGTTGTCAGCGGTCGGTCATGCCTGGGGAGGAACGCGGTGAGCCCGAAGAAGCGACCGCGCAAGAAGCCCGCTGACTCACGGTCGGGCTCGGCCCGTACCGCGCGAGTGCATGCAGCGCGCAGCCGCATCGGTGCTGGCGGGCCGTTCGATCCGGACTACATGCCGTTCTACGAGGAAAGCCCTCTGCTGAACTGGCTCGGAGACTGCCCTGGCCCGCAGATCCCGATCTACGCGGTCGTGGGGATCTGGCACCAGCTCGCGAGCAGGGCGCCGCTGGGTACCTGCGTGATCGTCGCCCACCAGCTCTGCGGCGCCCTGCGGCACCTGGGCATCGATGCGCAGCCCGTCGCTGCTACGGCCTCGGTGTACGAGCTGGTCCCCGGCACCAGCGGGCGGGCCTGGCAGGTCACCGACACCGGGACCGGTCAGACGCCGCCCACTGTCAGCGATCCGGGAATGACCGACGGGCACATGGTCCTGCTCGTGCCGGTGCCCGGCCTCGTCATCGATGCCAGCATCGTGCAGAACCTGACGATCCTGCGTCGCGCCTACCGCGACACCCTCTACTCCGTGCCCGCAGTGGCTGCTGTCCCACCGGGAGCGATCCCTTCGGCAGACGTGGAGTTCGCCTACGACGAGAGCCTGCGCGTCACCTGGCAGTTGCACCCGCAGTGGACGCACATCCTGGACCAGGTGCTGGCCTACGACGACCTGCGGTTCATCACCGAACACGGAGCCCTGGTGTTCGCGCACCACGCGATGACCCTCATCGCCGCGCTGATGGAAGACGATCCCAGCCTCGACTTTTCCCGAACGCACCCTCGCGTCGATGCCTTGGCGCGCGGGACGGTTTTACTACCGCCGATCGACTGAAGCGGCGCCGGCCATCAGAGCGACGGAGATTCGACGGTGCAGTGCCAGCGGGCACCTGCCGCGCATCGGTGCCGGTCGCTGATGGGCCGGTAGCGGTCTCGTGTCAGCCCTTTCGGTGGGAGGGCGGTGTGTGTCCGCTTCAGCAGTGGGGGCGCTGGCTGGTGCAGCTGTGCTCGTGAATTGATCGCGACCCTTGATCAGTTCGCCGTTCCACTGCCGGGTCCAGCCCTGACCGTGCATGTCGGTGAAGGTGAAACTGATGCCGAAGGGCAGGTTGGCCGCCTGTGCTGCGTCAAATCTTTCGATGTCTCGCTGGTCCAGGGCAACGGTGAATGATGCGTTCTGCCCGCGCACGGCCGGGGCCAGCATGACCCGGTTCAGGTCAAGAGGGCGATCGGGTCGTGCCCACCGCCTGTCTCCCGCGATGAGATAGGCCTCGAAGGCGTACACCGGCTGGGTGCTCTGGTTCACCACACGAATCTCGCCTGCGGCGCGACGGACCAAGGCGCGCTTGACCCTCGTCTTCCTCATCCACGCGGACACCTGGTCGGCTTGCCCACGGTCCTGAGCCTGACGGGCTTGCTCATCTCGATCCTTCTCCAGGCTCAACTGGCCGATGGCCGCCTGCGCCTGCTGGCGTGCGTGTTCGGTCTGCTGCTGCGCCTCGGCCAGTTGCGCTCGGGTGCTCCTCCACGTCTTGGACACGAAGAACACTGCGACCAGGGCGATAGCCCAGCCGACGTTGGTGCCGAACGCTTCCACCCACGATGCCGCGAGCTCCGACTGAAGGGGCCCGCACCAACCTGACGCAGCCGTATGCATTCCTCACCATCACACAAACCGGTTTATTCGGGCAGGTACAAGCTGTGGGTCGATCGCTGGTCGCGGTGCACCCTCTGCTGGCCCCGGTTCATAGGCGGGCAGAGGGCACACCTCCTCACCAGCCGCTACAGCGAACCGTTTTCGGATGCCGGGCTGAGCTTGTCGTGGGCGGGAGCCAGGATGTGCTGGCGGATGTCCTGAGGGCTCATCGCCATCTGCATTGCTTGCTGCAGCAGGCGGGCGAGCGTGTATTCGGGATCGGCGTCCAAGGCGCGCGCGAGGGAGACGCGGGCCAGGATGCTGTGCCCATGCTGGTAGGCCGCGAACGCGGCCAGCGTGGCCACCGGCGCCACCCATGCCGGTGGCGCGAACGGCAGCAGACTGCTCCAGGTCCAGCTGGTGTGGGCTTCATCCGAGCGGATCACCAGTTCATCGCGGACCTGAACATCCATCAGCGCATCCAGGACACCAGCTGCCTCCACCGCACCCCACTGCACCGGGCGTTCCCTGCGCACGGACAGAGCCTCACCGGCAGCGACCCGGCGCACCGAGCGCAGACGACCCTGCGGCAGCGCGGCCAGCGCCTGCCGCACACCGTCCAGGACGGCCGATGGGTGTGGTGCGGTAGCGGCCTCGACCTCTTGATGGGATCCGGCCGGGACACCCCGGGCTAGCTTCAGCGCCAGCGTCACCGGTGGATCCTCACGTCCCGCGCTGCCTGCCCCGAGGGGCGCGGAACCGTTCAGATCGTGCAGCCACCATTGTCCGTGCGCGCTGGTGATCACCCATCCGATGGTCAGCCAGGCTGGAGCGGTCGCGGCCAGGTGCACCAGGTCGCGGTGCAGGGATTCCAGCACCTGATCGGTTACGGGTTCGTGCGGGAACGCGACCAGATGGACTTGCTCGGCTGCGGCCTTGGTCAGGGCGTGCCGGATCGAGGCCCACACCACTTGCTCGGCCACAGCATTCAGATCGATCCGGGCCGTCAGGACGGTCGTGCCTTCCTGGGTGGCCAGCAGCACCAGATCATCGCTCAGGTGCTGAACCCCGAGGATGAGCGGCACAGCATGCACCAACGCCGCAGGATCGCTCAGGCGAATACGTGGCACGGGGCCAGGAGGCCCGGCCGGCGACGGCTTAGGTCGTGAGGCATTCTCGGCGCTCATCGATGAAAGTCCTTTCACTGCAATACGTACAACGGGGTGAGGAGAAAATGCAGGTGGGCCCGCAGCCTGCACGGCTGCGGGCCCACCTGGTTCGGTCAGTCCTGCGAAGCGCCGACCAACTCCTCGAAGACCTGCTCGGCCTCGACCGGTGCCATCGACTCGAGCTCGGCGGCCAGATCGGCAATGTCACCAAGATCGGATGAGGTCATCTCGGGCTCCGAAGCCTCCTGCGTCTGCGGCTCCAGGGCAGCGGCTTCGCCGCCGGCCTCCCCTTCCGCGTCCTCGTCGTCGTCCTCGTCCGTCTCTTCGTCGTCGGCGTCGTCGGCGTCCTCTTCAGCGGTGTCGCTGATGAGCTGGGTAATGTCGGTGTGCAGGCGCTGCTCGGCCTCGGACAGCTCGTAACCGGCGGCGGTGAGCCGGTCCAGGTAGGCCAGGCCGGCGGCGGGGTCGGTGTCCCAGCGCTGCCCGGCGAGGGAGTCCAGGTTGGTTTCGGAGGTGGTCAGCCAGCGGGCTACCACGATCCGCTGCAATCGGTCCGTCCCGGCCCCGGAGGCTGCTTCCTCCAGACCGGCCAGTGTGGCCGGAATGCCGGCCAGGCTCAGCGCCAGGTCCGTGTACTGAGGGGTGTTGATGCGGGCCTTCTCCGGCCGTCCGGCCAGGAACCGCAGGGCCTGGGGGAACAGTCTTTTGGCGGTCTTGGCGGTGGCGTACTTCTCGTGTAGGAACCGTCGGCGCACCGCAGCGGCATCGACCAGGGCCTCCTGGTAGGCGACGCGTTCGCGGTCGGCTGCGGCCCGGGCTTCGCGTTCGGCGTCGGGCACGTACCGGGTGTGCTGGGTGCGGGTGTACCCGGACGCTTCGGGGTCCAGGCAGATGACGACCACCCGGGGCGTGTAATCGGTGTTGATGAATGCCGCGAACCCCGACTTGGCCTTCACCTGCTCGGGGTCCAGGGGGTCGCCGTTGGTGTCCAGGAGGGTGGAGGCTTCGGCCTCGCGGGAGGTGTAGGGCCAGTTCTTCGGGGTGGTGACGATCTTGACGCCGGCCAGGGTGAGTTCGGCCTTGAGCCGGGTGATCGTCTCGCGGCGTTCGCGTCTGCGGGTTTCCTCGGCCAGGGCGTGGGCGAAGCCCCAGGTGGAGTGGTCCTTCTTCAGGAGCCGGGTCATGGCCTTGTCGTCGTCGGCGAAGGAGTTCAGGGCGGCGATCTGGGTCAGGTCCAGCGTGCCGGCTTCCACGGCGGTGGCGGCGTGGGCGCGAGCGACTTCGGGTAGATCGTTCAGGGCCAGGCGGGAGCGGATCCGCTCGGCCGGCAAGGCCAGGACACTTTCGATCTGCTCCGGGCTCACGTCCAACAGGGCGAGCTGGCGGTAGTAGTCGGCCTCTTCCAGGACGCTCAGGCCCTGGCGGTTGAGGTTCTCGCCGAGCATCCGCAGGAGCTCGGTCGCCTCGCCGGTGTCCTGGGCGATCAGGCACGGCACGTCGGGCAGGTCCAGGAGCAGTGCGGCGGCGTGGCGGGTGTGCCCGGCGATGATCCGCCAGAACTGCTCCGCCTCGGGACCAGGAACGCCTTCCGGGGTTTCGGTTTCGTCGGCGCCGGGATTGGCCTGGCTGGCCTCGGTGATGGGCACGACCAGCAGGGTCTGGAGGATGCCGAGGGCGGAGATGGACGCGGCCATCTGCTCGATCGCGGCGTCAGCGATGACGCGGTTGCGGTCGTTGGGGATCAGCTGGTGAGGGCTGATGTCGGCGAACGTGCTCATGACGACGGGTTTCCCTTCGATCGGGTTGGCGCACCGCCGCGGACCTGGGGTCCGTGGGGTGCGTTCTGACCGGAGGCGCCCACGCCCCGTACCGGTGGGAAAGGGCCAAGGGGAAACACGCTGAGCGTCGGGGCGAGCCGCTGTTGCGAGACACGATGCTCAGCGCCCCTTGCCCGGCCACCGTGCACGGGGCGAGCCTTCGCCGGCAGAACGCGCACGACCCCAGCCCCGCCCGGCCCGGAGACCGATGAGGGGCGCTGGCGTTCATGGCGACCGCGCCTGGCATGCCTGCCGACGGCTCTCGGTGTCGCGGTCCTCTTGATGGCGCGGATGCCGTGCCCAGGCCGGCGGCAGAAGGTCGAGCATGCGCGTGGCGTCCCCGGTGAAGACCCTGTCCGTCCCGGACGCCTGCTGCTTGGCCGAAAGACAGAGGTTCGCCCGGGCTATGGACGTGAAAGGAGCTTCCAGGTCGATGCCGATGGCATCCCGCCCCTGATGAACAGCTTCGACCAGCGTCGTGCAGACACCGCACATCGGATCCAGGACCAGATCACCGGGCCGGCTATACGCTGCCACTGCGTGCGTGGCCAAGGCCCGCTGGGTTTGAGAGCCGAACTCTTCGGACGCGGGCGATCGGCACCCTTGGAAGATTTCGGGTTGCTCATGCTCGGTCTGGCCCCCGAAAGGAGCGAGCGTACTGACGCTTCCAGACCTCACTTGTCAGACTCTGCGAACACGCAAGAAGCTGACAGAAGCTCTCAACGCGGGGATTCGCGTCTAAAACCAAGTCTCACTGGGGCGAGATTTCCGTAGCAGGTGAGGGACGGCGGGGGAACAGTGCCGGTCTGGTACGGGTCTACACTGAGGAAGATCGGCTGAGCTTGCGCGTGTCGTGGCTCTGCGGCTCGGGCTGCTTCCTATGCTCTCGATCATGAATCTGAATGAGCTTGTGGAATCGATCCGCGAAATCCTGTTTGGGGCTGAGCTTAATCCTGATAAATCGGGTGGCGGCCATTTTGAGTCCGAGTTGGAGGAACTCACTGGGACGAGCCGCTCCGAGGTCGCCGCTGCCGTTGATGTCCTGGTCAAGGACAACAAAGTGGTAGCTATCAATGACACCGGCGGCGAAGATGGCCGTTGGGTGGTGGCCCAGGTAAAGCCGGGTGTGTCGCTGGCGGACTGAGCCTGCCTCAAGCTTCGGGGTCGAGGCCGCTTTCCTGCCGTGCCGACATGATGCCCCATCTTTCGAGCACATTTGAGGCCGGTTCGTCCTGGGATTCGGCTAATCCAGTGACGAAGGCGGCCGTCTCGAGGGCGAGGACTTTCACGAGTCTCTGCGGATCGATACGGATCTGATCGATACCTGCGGTGATCATGGTGGACAGTGCTTCGTCGCCCATCTGTCCCTCAAGTACTTCCACTGAAGCAGTAATGAGCGCTCTTGCCAGGCGGGCCATATCTTCAATCTCGGTCATGGGGATGATCCGCTCTCTTGCCAGCATGCATGTATAAGTGGACTGAAAGTGTTCCCCCTAGCCGCTTTCGCCGTCAACCCTAGACAGTTGAAGCAGCTCTTGGCCAGTCAGAACGCAGATATCATCCGATGGTTTTAGACAGTCGCAGCACTGGTCACAGCTATCCCACTGGTCTCGGCGACTCCCTGTGTAGACCGTCACGCAACAGCGCATCGGCCAGCGAAAGTTTCCTTGCCGACAGAAGCGCGTGGTCTCATCAGTAGATGGCGATGGCATCTACAATAATTGCTGGTCCCGCAATGTACTCATGCACGTCGCTCGCAGGCAGTTCCAGCTCTAACTGTTCGACCATATCTTTCACGACGTCCCCGACATGGGGCATTAGTTTGCGACGCATGAGATGTTCCCAGTCGTGAAGTAGCCATTCCTCGGCGCTAGCGAAACCTTCGTCTCCGCCTGCGATGATCCGCGAGATTGAACCAAAGATGCGAAATTCGTTCTCAACGCGATTGGCTGACGCGACATCGATGAAATGGTCGGGACGGACGTTGATGTATACCTTCTGCGGAAGTTTTGATCCGGACAGTTCGAGCAATATCGGAATGGGGATCAATTCATTGCGCAGGTAGACTTGTTTCAGTTGCTCAACGACGCGAGGGTCTTGTATTTCCAGATCCAAAACGGTGTCTAGGTCTCCGTCTGCAGTATCCATCAACCTTCGAAAAATGAAAAACATTTTGCCGGCCAGGCTCGCGGCTGTAATGCGGGCCTGGCCTTCAATCTCGAGTAGGGAATCTCTGGCCAGTACTGAGTTTTCGTCAGGATCAACGATAACGGCACCTTCCCGGATTAAAGAATCGATGACCTTGCTGACGGTTGCTTTTTCGCGGGGGGCCAGACTGTACGTGGACTGATATTCGACATCAGTTCCGAGCGCTGCATCAAGATTTCCCACACCGAACACGCCAATCTTGCCGCCACCAGATCGTTTGCTGACTGTCCGAGCGACGATCTCAGCTTGTCGAGGGACCTCGACATCGTTGTATTCGGCTTGGGAGAGGAGAGTCTCAACGTCCAGGAAGATCGGTGACCGCAGCGCCATGCCCAGCATCATCTCAGCACCGGCGGTGGATCCAGGTCTTTGCCGACACCGGTCAGTCAGCCGCTCCATCCGAGCACTCCGGTGGCCCTAGAGGAACGACAAGACACGCGGCGCCTGCAGCCCGGCTGCGCCGCTGTGGACCTGGCCGCGATTGCGCTGGCCGGTCGCCCGGCAGTGCTGCGGTGGCTGTTGCACTCGGGCCTGGCCAGCGGCGAGAACCTGGTCACCCTCGAAATCGGCTCGCGCAGGACGAAGTCGATGCGATCAAAGCCCTGGCGGCCGCCGGCAGGACTATCCGCACGCCACCTCGGGCGCAGGCCGATGCCGTCATCGGCCAGCACTGGGACGACGTGGTCCAGATCGCCCAGCAGCTGGGCGACGCTGGTGGGGAACTGCCTGGTACCGCGGTGTCCCTGCACGAGCTGACGGCCGAGGGTGAGCGCACCCGTGTGCCGGGCCCGGAGCCCTTCGCGGTGTCCTGGCCGGCGAGCGTGCTGTCACCGGCGGGCGCACACGAACGGCATACGACGCTGATCACCGTGATGGCGGCGGCCGTGGCCGTCATCAGCCTGCGGCTGAACTTCACCATCACCCGCCTGCGGGTCGGGGCTGCGCTCGACAGGTCGTACACGCTGTCGATCTCCCGGGGGCCGGACACCGACCGGCAGTACATCGTCTCCCAGATGGCCGCGCAGCCTGCCCCTTCTGCGGTGGCTGGCCGCGATCGGTCAGCCCACCCCCCCAACCAGGCCAGCGCCCAGTTGCTGTACTCCGATCACGAACCCACGGTCCAGCAGGAGCTGGCCCACACCGGGCTGGCCGCGCAGGAGACGCTCTGCGGGCCGAGGCTGCCGCCCTGGTCCACCAGCACTGGCACGAGATCATCGAGATGGCCCAGCGCCTGTGCGATGCCCACGGAGACCCGCCCGAGGCGACGCTGCCCCCTCCTCCTGCTCCTGCTCCGGCCCCGGGCCAACGCCCGTAGCTCGGCCCGCTACGGGCGGCCCAGTCGGCATGATCCTGAAGATTTAGTTCTGGCTCGGGATGATGTCGCGCTCGCCAGAGGCCGGGATATATCCCGATCCGGATGGACCGTTGGTCTCGACGGCGCTGACGCCCGGGTGCAGCGTCATCAGCGTGGCCACTTGCTCCAGGCGCCCGGCCACGTCCACGAAGTAGTCATAGCCATCGTTAGGAACAGTGAGCCGCAGCTGCACATCGATGGCCTTGGTGGGATAGGTGGGCGGCGGCTGCATGAGGTGCATGTCCCAGTCGTGAGGACCGCCCTGGTCGGCCTGTTGGCACGGTGCGGCACCGGCCTGGCTGTCCTGGTACGTGTCGCAGGTGCGGCAGGTCGCCTGCTGGGCTTTGGCCCAGTCGGCTTTGACCTGCGCGTAGGCGTCGTACATCTGCTGCAGATCGGCCCAGTGCTTCTGCTCGGCTTCGTTGGCCTGCAACCAGGCCAGCGAGCGGAGGCACGACTTGCAGGTGGTCAGGCTTGGGACGTTCGCGACCCAAACGTGGTCTTCCTTGCCGCACAGTGAGCGGCGGCCACCCCAACGGGAGAGGTGAATGATGTTGCTGGTCATGGTTTTCCTTCCGGACGCGGGCTGGAATGAGGCTTGCCGTGATCGTGAGGCGTGCGGCGTTCAGTCGGCGAGGATCGGTGAGTACCCGACGCTCACCCGTGCTGCATCGAGGGTGTCGATCAGCCCGGCGACGGCCTCGTGCAGTGCGGCCCAGACCCGATCGGCGCTGCCGTCCGGTTGGGTGATCCGCACAGTGAACTCGTGCATGCTCTGCGGCGTGGGAACCGGCTGCAAAGGCACGTACCACCAGGGGGTGTCGCGCAGGTGCGTGTCGATGTACTCCTCGATGCGGGGGTCGTTCGCCGTGATCGGCCCGATCAAGGTGAAGTCGGTAGCCGGGTCGCTGTGGACCAGCACCAGGGGGATGCTGTCGTGTAGGGGGCGCGGTTCGTCGATGCGGTCGGCCACTTCGATGCTCCGTTCGCCTGTGGCGGTGAAATCCGCCTTGAGGCGGTCCAGTTCAGTTGCGTTCTCGGGGGTGAATGACATGGGTTCTCCTCAGGTGAAGTGCAGGGGTCAGTGAGTGGGGGTGAGCGTGCGGACTTGTTCGTGGATCCAGTGCTGAAGGCCGGCGCCGGTGACCCGGCGGAACTGGGGCCCGGCAGGGGTCCGCTCGGCCGGGACGATGGGCACGCGGTAGTCATCCAGGCCCAGGGCCGTGGTGATACGGATGATGTAGTCGTGGAAATGGCCTTCGGGGACGTAGCCGCGGTCGGTGTCGGCTCGGTCGAGTCCGCGTTTGATCTTGCGCAGGACCTTGAGGATGGATTCGGCCTGGGCCAGTTCGATCTGGTGGGGGCTGAAGGCGTGAGTGAAGCCCCAGGGGCACGGCCGGGTGGGGTCGGCGTAGGCGGTGATGGCGAAGTCGGCGTACTGGCTGCCGGGCTGTGACCACCCGAACGTGGTGCTCTGCCACCATCCGCTGGTGTCCTGGTAGCCGATCTGGGCCACGATCTGGTGGACGTTGTCGTACCGGTGCTGCATCTTCATTAGGACTACCAGGTCCACGTCGGCGGATTTCATGAGGGGAAACCTTTCTGTGGAGAGCGTTTCGGACGAACTGAGACGTGCCAAGACGTGCCAAGACGTGCGGGTGCTGTTGGTAGTTGAGGGGGCTGAGCCGCACCCACTGGCGCGTGGGTGCGGCTTACTGCCTCCAATGGAGGTCATTCAGTGGCTGGGCGGCCGGTCAGATCTGCTTGCGTGTACCAGGCAGCCGGGTGGGCGCCGTCGAAACGCACATGCGCTCGATCGCGGTCCGCGCTGAGCTGGTCGGATTCGTATCCGCAGGTCATGCAGAACCACACGGTCCGGTCTGGGACCGGGGTGTCAGGAAGGACCAGCCGCGCTACCCCGTAGTCATCCTCGTCCGCGACGCCGTCCCAGGCCAGTGGGTTGAGGTAGCGCCACAGGTCGTCGCTGAGCCGGTCCAACAGCTGCGGGTCGAGCGCAGTCAGGGACCGTCCTGAGTGCGTGTCGACATCGGTCAGGAAGAAGCCCTCGCCCAGGGTGTCACTGGTCTGCAGGTAGATCCGGGCCGCCTGCGGAACGAACTGCCGCACCAGAGCGGTCACCGCGTCCAAGAGGCGCTGTTGGAGATCGGTTTCAGGATCGGCGGCAGGTCCAGGAGCTGCTTCCGGCTCGGCGGTCGGGGTGGTGCCCGGCACGGTGCCGGGGGTTTCGTTCTGCGATGGGTGGGGGTGCTCGTGGCCGGGTAGGTCGAGGTGGTGCAGCCAGATGGTGCGGGCCAGCTGGGCGGCCAGGTCGTCCACGGGCAGGCGCCGGAAGGGCAGCGCCTGGCCGTCGAGGGTGATGGCGTAGGTGGTGTCGTCGTAGTGGCGGTTGGCGTAGGAGGTCCAGGCCGTGATGCGGACCTGGTGCCCGGCGATGGTGATGTCGGTGAAGGACGCGGCCGGGCAGAGGCGGCGGTGCCAGGGGTTGAGGCGGTAGCTGATGCCGGTAACGGGCTCACGGATCAGCCGGTGCAGGTGCGCCGCGATATCCCGGGCGAAGGAGTGCGCCCCGCACTCCAGGTCGTCGGCCGGCTCCAGAGGGATCGTCGTGTGTGAGGCGTCCGGCTCGGGAACCGGGACGACGAGATCGCTGACCGTCGAAGGGATCTGGATGCTCATGGGAAGAGGTCCTTGTCTAAGTGCGGGCTTGATCTTGGGTGTAATGCGGCCTGATGTGACCTGTGGATGTGGTGAGGGCCCGGGACGGCGGCTGAGTGGCGTCCCGGGCCCTGAACCGGGTGTGGCGTGGTGGGTCAGTTGGCGGCGGCGGCCAGCTGCATGGCCTGCACGGCGACGGTTTCCATGTCGTACGCGGTGTCGGCGTCCAGGGTCTGGGCGGTAGAGGTGACCGCGTGCATCACGCCCCCGGCGGTCAGGTCCGCGCCGCGGATGAAGTGGTTGAGGATCGAGTCCTGCTGCACCTCGGAGAACTTCAGCTTCGCCGCGACGACCTTGAGGGTGGCGTCGACGTCCTGGACCGGCTTGTCGGAGATGGTTTCGAGCTGGCGGACCATCCGGGCCACGTACTCCGGATCCAGGTAGGAACGCACCGCATCCCGGGCCTGAGACGTGATCAGCTCCAGCGACTTGCTCAGGGTTTCGGCTGACCAGCTGACGATGCCCTCGCCGCCGGCGTACCGGGCGCCCAGGTGCGTTCGGCGCAGAACGTTCTGTTCCATGACCATGCCGTTGCGGCACACCCGCACGGTCAGGCGCGGCTCGATACTGAACGCCCCTCCACCGGTCTCGCTGTTGCGCATGATGAACCCGCCCCACACCACCGGCAGCTCACTGCCGGGGCGGGAGTCGAACGGGCTGCGATAGTTGCGCAGGAGGGTCGGGGCCATGGCCTGCACGCCGGGCGCGGTGACGCGCACGTACATGCGCCGCTCGGTCAGGTCGCATCCCTCCACGACCACCTGCGCCCCGGACTGCTTCACCCCTTCCAGGGCCGCGACCAGGACGTCCAGATGGTCGATGCGGGAGTAGGAGTCCGACAGGAACGCTCGCACCGTCCCATCCACCCCGGAGATCAGAGAATCGGTGAGTCCGGCGGCCCGGCTGTTGAAGGGGGCTTCGGTGGCGGTGTTCTGCTGGGGTCGGGTGCGCAGGGCCCGGACGAGGAAGCGCTTGTCGGTGCGGTTGAGCCAGCCGTTGACGTTGGCGTCGAACAGGTCGGGGTGATCGCCGGCGAGGCGGCGCAGGTAGGCCTGCGGGATGGTGAGTTTCTCGGCGAGCTGACCAGTGGCTATCGAGTTGATCGCGTAGGTCCCGGCAGTCATCGTGACTCCGTCGAAGCCGAGCTGCGGGACGGTGTCCCGGAGGATGAGCTGGCCGCCGGAGGCGTGCAGGGCGCCGGTGCCGGCGATTACGTCCAGGGCTCGGGTGGACTGGTCCTTGAGTAGATCTGCCAGGTTTGCGAGGGCCATGTTGCGGGTGGGGTCGTCGAGTTCGGCCCGGGCGATGGTGTTCGCGCTCATGGTGGGGTGCCTCCCGGCGGGTGCTGTGCTCGGGGCCAGCGGGTGGCTGGCCCTCCCCAGGGGGTGGGGATGAGCAGGCAGGCCGGGTGCGGCGGGACAGCCGAGGGTCAAGCCCTGCCCCTGCCGCAATCAGGATGGCCGGGCGCGAAGATCTATGACTCGGGCCGCTTTTGCTCGATCAAGATGTTCGTGCCCGGCCCCTTGCGGCGGCCGAGGGCTTGACCAGCGGCGCGCCGGGCCCGAAACTGCATCGCTCACCCACCCCGGGGAGACAGCACGGGAGACCACGAGCGATTGCACGACGTCCGGCGCGTGGCACGAACGCGCATACAGGGCACCGGCCAGGGCTGCAATGAGTACGTCAGTGAGCGCTACTGTCCGATGGTCCTGACTATTGCTGGGATCGTCCGAGGCCATAGGCTCTTTTGCGCTAGCCGTGTCCTCTGCGATCCGCTGGCGAAATCGGCCGTCTTCCGATCAAAGCTTAGAAGCCGGGTACCGATCGATGTTCCTGATTAAACTTTTGACTTCACGTGCATCGTCGGGATGGCAGGCTACTTCGGTCAAGGCGTTGCGACAAAGTGCGGCATTTACCATCGACCATCTCTGCTTTGTGCTGAGGGTGGCGTTGAATAGTGCCTTATGGGTGTAGCAAGCAAGGAGCCTGCGATGGATGGGGGCCATTACGAGATCTGCATCACCAACCGCCAGGCCAGCCTTGAAGCCGAACCGGTTTTTGTACCGCTGTGCGTGAACCACTGGCTGGTCGGCCAATACGAATCCTGGTAAGTGTGGCGGCGAAGTGACCAGTTGAACTTTCCACTGGCTAAACAGGTTCGGAAGGCTGCGGCGTCCGTGTCGTATGCTGTTCGCAAGAAGGTCCGGGCTATTTAGCAGCTTTCTTGCTTGTTGGGCGATGAGGGATTCGAGTTCGTCGTCGTTCGGTTGTCTACCGTTACTGGCCAGGAAGCGGTGTTCGATCTCGGGATGACTCATGAACTCAGGGACGCAGTTCTCCAGGTACTCACGTGAGACCTGTTCATGGCGGACTGCGTATGACTCGCTGCGTACTAAATGAATTGCGGCAAGAAGGTCTAAGCTAGCCCGTTGCTGATCGGATATTGTCGGTTTCTCGATTAGTCGGATTTGATTGAGGACCTTTTTCTCGTCTCGCGAGAAACGCCGTTCGAGCGAATCGTTCGCGTTGCCGTCGGTTGGCTGAACGGTGAGGAAGTCGGTCTTCCTCCAGTTGGATTCTATGGAACGTCGCGTTTCGACTATATTTCCCGTAAGCGAGTCAAGAATCGTGAGAAACTTGCCGTCAGCAAAATTTGCCTGGTAGCCCTTTGAGACAAGATGCTGGCGGCGACGTAGCGGTTCAGCAGACACCCGGTCAGCATAGGACGCCGGGCGGCTCGTTGCGATGCCAAGTCGAGGCTGACCACAGTCCTCAAGGCGTCGGCGCCGGTGAGTCCCCAGTGGGCATCTCCGAGTGCCTGAGAAACTCAGATCGTAAGGGCCGGTGGGGCCAGTTCACCCGCTCGTGTATCGGCGCGCAAATCCCAGAAACTCTGCGTGTTCGGTTCGAGCCTCCGCCCAACGCCAAGGGTCGTTCGTCGGGGTGGGACGCTCAAGGCACGAGGTGAGCGTCAGGTGATGACGCGCGCGGGAGATGGCGACGAAGAAGACAGCCCGTTCGTCGTCCGGCTTAGCCCAGAACATTTCTTGCTCAATGGCCGGGACGATCACCCGGTCGAACTCCATCCCCTTGGCTTTGTGAATATTCAGCAGCCGCACCGCATTGGTCCCGCGAAACTCACGCAAAGCTGCCGGCAGATTGCCAACGCTGTCAAGTAGTGTTCGCAGTCTTTCGTAGGTCTCCTCCGTCAGCTCGCGCAGGCGCCTGGGTTGCTGGTACTGCGGTGAGAGGGAGACGAGGGCCGCTTCACCGATGAGTTTGAGGAAATCGTCGGTCAAGGATTCCCAGTCCCTGAAGTTCCTATTGTGGATGGTCTGAGTAGCCGATGCGATCGAAGCGCGGATACGTGTGTAGAGGCTTTCGGATTCAGCGGTCCCGGTAAGCCGGTCGAGAGTCAGGTCCATGAGACGTGAATAGGCTGCGGGTTCACGGCTACCGGTAATCACGGTAAGAAAGTCGATGATTATTTGGGCGATGGGTTCGGTGGCCAGATCCTGCAGATCGGTTTCGACTCGATAGGGAATACCCTGTCGGCGAAGGTGGCTACGAAGGTCCTCGGTGTATTCATTGATTTGTTTGCAGGCCAGCACCGCAATCTGTTCGGCGGGCACCTCCTCGTCCCTAATCCAGGAAGCGATGCGGTCGGTGAGGTCACGCGCTTCCGCAGAAGCGGTCGTGTACGAAAGGATGTCGATGATCCCGTCCTGGCCGGGGATGTCGTCGTCTTCGAGAGCTGCCTGAGGTTCCAGGACGCGGACCATCGCGTTCTGCATCCGACGTAGCCGAGGAAGGCTCCGGTGATTGGCGTAAAGATTGAGCGGGGTGGCCTCGAAATCTTCGGCGAATCGCAGGAAGATTCCTTCGAGGGCGCCCGCAAAGCCCATGATCCGTTGTTTAGTATCGCCGACAGCCGTCAGCTGAGTGCCCTGCCCGGCGAATGCCGCTTGGATCAGGCGGTACTGGTTGAGGGTGCAGTCCTGGAACTCATCAAGGAATACGTGGCTGTACGTCTGTTGCACGGCGGTTCGTGCGATAGGGCTGTTGCGCATGATGCTGGTCGCCAACGGGGCCATGTCGTCGAAGGTGATTTGCCGCCCACGGATACGGTCGTTCTTGTCGATCGTGAAATCGGGGTCGAGGGCGTCGATACCGGTCAGAACCGGCCGGAAGGCATGGATGAGCCGGAGAGCGAAGGCATGGAAGGTGAAACTGTCGAGGCGTGCCGTAATCTCGGGTGGGCAGCGCAGACGAACGCGTTGTCGCAGGTTCGCGGCGGCATCTACCTTGAACGAGATGGCCAGGATACGGCGGGGATACCGACTGCTCCCGGTCCTCAGGAGGAAATCCGCTCGCTGAGCCAGGAGTTCGGTCTTACCCGCTCCCGGTCCAGCGGTGATCGCCAGGTTGCCAGCTGTAGCTGTGACCGCAGTCTGCGCGTTCGGTTCCAGATCGATGCCCTCGCTCGGCTGCCACTGCACGATGGGGATCATTCGGGGATCGCCAGCAGCATGCGCCTCACGGCGTCGATTAGCCTGCTCAGCGAAGGGGGCAAATTGGCAAGCAGAGTGACGTCGTCCATGTCAGCCAGCGCGGCGATGTGATGAGTGGGCTTGCTACCCACGTTGAACCGGCTGTGATACGCGGCGAAATAGGACTTCTCCTCCTCAGTGTAGCTGCCGGCCTGACCGGTCTTGCCCAGGACAGACTTGATGTCACCGTCCTCGGGTGGCGCGAGTTCTTCCGGCCGTACCTCGTACGCGCTCCGGAACTGCCGCATCATGACGAAGTCCAGGTCAAGAGGCGCAGAGTAGAAGACCCCCCGCTGCTCGAACCAGGCGATGAATGGCTCCCTGGTATCACGAATGTCCTCTGTCCGAGCTGCCAGTTGATCGACGTTGGCCTGAGTCAGTGAGCCCTTAGCGGGGTGGTGCTCCAAGAGTTGGGCCGCGGCGTACTTCATCCTGCCCCAGCCGCCCTGGTAACGGCCGATGTCGAGGTCCAGGAGCGTGACGTGCGGGATCTCTAGACCATGCAGCAGCCGCCAGAAGTGGTTGACGTGCCGCCCGCCGAGGGGAACGACCGACACGGCGGTCTCGTCGACGCCCAGTCCTGCCGCGCTGAAGCAGCGCGGCAGGACTACTTCCTCGCTGTCGCCTTCGCCGAGCACGACCAACCGCGAAAAGTAGAGCTCGGGATAGGCATGCAGTGCCTCCCGGACGAACTTGTGAGCGGCGTCAGATTTTTCGGGCATGATGATTGTCTTGACGACGGTGCGGCGATCAGCATCCAGACGCAGGTAGCGGATTTGCTCCGGCTCTACCCTACGGACCAGCGCAGGCGTGTGCGTCGCGACGACGGCCTGGCCATCGCTAGCCGCTGCCATGACTCTCAACGACTTCAGGACTCTGCCCAGATAGTGCGGAGCAAGGCTATTTTCGGGTTCCTCAACGGCGAGCAGAGTGAACACCGGAGGATTAAGACGGTCGACGTCTAGGGAGGCCACTTTCCCGACCATCGCGTCACGGCCAAGCTGATGCCAGGTTAAGACCAACGACAAGTAGAGCAGAGACTGCTGACCATCACTGAGCAGCGAAAAATCAACGGCAGCGTCGCTGTGGGCTGGCGTGAAGCTCAAGGTGACATGCCGCAGGATGTCTTCGAGGTCGCTACTGATGAACGACAGGTTGGGTTGCTGCAAGAACGAGCCGGTGTGCAGACCTTGCCAGTGGCCGGTGAGGGCAGCTCCGATGTCGAAGGCCGCAGGGTTCGAGGCCAGAGCATCGCTGATCTGCTGGCCCAGGTCTTCGACGGTCTGACGCTCGGTATTCCAGTGCGCGGCGCGCAGCAGCTTGCCCAGCATGGTGTGCGCAGCATAGGAGACGTGATCGGCCGGATCGCGCCGGGCCGGTAGGTAATGCACCTGAATCAGAGCCCGGTCGTAGCGGTTGACGATCGCCGTCTCGACCGGCTCATCATCACCGTCCACCCTGAGGACATGCACCAACTCGTCGCTGACGTCACCGTCCTCATGCAGCTTGGCTGTCAGACGGAACCTAACGACCGGAACACCGTCGGCTCGGTCAAGGCGCATATGCGCGAAGTGAGGTGGGACGGCGGGATCGTTGATCTCAGCCCCTTCACCCTGGACCTCGCTCTGGCCGTGGTCCGCAGCGGACTCCGGCGGCGTCTGCTGAATGGTCGTAGCAACGTCGTCTTGGTCCTGCTGGCTCCCATTCTGGGTATTGACTGCCAACTCCGGGAAGGTGAACTCGGCCTCCACCCAGAACGTCCGTTCCTGTGCGGTTGGCGTCTCTCCTGGTTCGATGTGGAAGTCCGCGGCGGTGATGCGCCGCGCGGCGGGGACACTGCCGAACATCCGGGTCAGGGCATGCAGCAGAGATGTTTTGCCCGCACCGTTGGGCCCGAGGAGGAACGTCACCCTGTCGAAACTGGTTTCAACTGGAACGGATCCCACAGAACGAAATCCGCTCAAGCGCAACCGTGTCAGCCGCATTGCTCCTCAGTCCTTCGTGATCAGGGGCTCGCCTGGCGAAGCCTTTGAGCCTGCGGCCGGCGTCCAGGTGCCTCGGTGATGAAAGGTGAGGATCAGGCTATGCCTCGTCCAAGTCAGCCACGCCCGTCCAGGGAGCGATTGCCCGAAGTAGCGACATCCATTGAGTGGCGGTGGCTGGGCTTGGCGTACGCATGACGGCTTGGGCAGTTGTGCGGTGGAGAGTTTACGGGGTGGTGCCGGAGGGGTTGCCCAGTCGGGAACGCACGCGCTCAACGGTGCGACTGATCTGTTCGGGTGTCCCATTGACTGCGTTGTCCAAGTCGTCAAGTAGGTCGGTGACCTGGGTGCGCATGGTGTGGGTGAATGCTTCGATTTGCGCTTCGTACTGGGCGGCTAGGTGCGCGGCTCCTTCGCGGAGGACCGCCCGTGCCTGCGCGGAAAGGGCCTGCTCGGTGACCTGCCCGGGCTTGGCGTGCTCCAGTGCGTAGGCGTAGTACAGATGTTCCTGGGTGCCCGGCAGCGGTTGCTCGCCAATGATCCAGCGCCGGGCCTGTTCGGGGTCCTGGATGCGCATGGTCGCGGTGAGGGCCAGGACCGTGCCCGTGCCGTGTTGGCCGGCCGCCGCGGCCGGTGGGGTCAGGAGCTGGGCCGGTGGAACGTCCAGGGCCAGAGCGAAGGCCAGGAGTTCATCGACGCTGATGCCGCGCCGGTGGGTTTCGATGCTGGCGATCACGTGCGGGGTGATCGATGGGGCCCCCAGCACAGAGCAGCGCTGGGCCAGCGCCGCCGCGCTCAGTCCCCGGTCCTTGCGTAACTGGCGGATCCGGCCAGCCGTGACCTCGGTGGCCCGTGCAGCGGAAGCTGTCCCCGCGGTCCGAGTGGCGCCTTTCGAGGGGTAACGTCCAGATTCACTTTCTGTCATATTCACAGATTATCCGACAACTGTTGACGCGTCCATTTCGGCGAAGCACGATCCATCCATCAGCACATTCACGGCAAACAACTTGTGAATATCGCAGAACAAGTGATGGAGGACGTGACGTGGCGGGTGACGTGGTGACAGCGGAGCGGTTGTGGACGCATGAGGAAACGGCGCAGTTCTTGCACGTGTCGGTGTGGCGGTTGCACCACCTGGTGACGGCGCAGGCGGGTCCGGCCCGCTACTGGGTGGGTAGCCAGCGGCGGTATGACCCGGTGGAGGTGCGGGCCTGGTTGCGCCAGCAGAAGACGGAGGCGCCCACCGCGCCGTCCTCCTCGCCGCGCTCGGTCAAGCCCGCGCAGGCCGAACTGTCCGGGGGGTCCGAGCCGTCGACGCAGACGCGCAAGGCAACGTCGGGGCGCCACGCCCGTAGCCGGCACGTTCAGGACTCGGTGGCCGACCTTCCGGGGCAGGTCAGCCGATGACGCGCAGAGAGTTCAGGACCGGGCAGGGTGCGCGACCGACAAAACGCGCGGCAAGCGGTGCGGGCCGGGCGGAGGTGGTGTGGACGGTGGAGAAGGTGCGGGCGCTGGGGCTGACGACGGATGTGGCGACGGCGGCCAGCATTTTGGGGTTCGGCCGGACGCTGGCGTTCGACCTGTTGCGTACCGACGACTTCCCGGTGCCTGTGCTGCGGGTCGGGCGCAAGCTGCGGGTGCCTGTCCCGGGCCTGCTCGCCCGGCTGGGAGCCGATCAATCCCCTACCGAACGGCCGCACCAGGCACCCGCCAACCGCAAGGCGGGTGTGCGGCGCCGGGCCGGCTCGGCGGGGTTGGCCGGGTCGGGTGGTTCGGGCGCGGCTGGGCGGTGGCGGTGAGCACGTGGCGCTCGAGCCGGCAGGTAGCCCGGCTGATGGTCTTCCAGTTCATGCTGGTGGCTACGCCCGCGGTCATGGCGTTCGCACGGTGGTGGCTGGCCTTGCTTCTGGCGGCCCGCGGCCCTGGGTTCTCCGGCCCTGAATCCGGTCAGAATATCGCTGCGAGTTCCTATCGTGTGTGCGATTTTTCAGGTGACGCGGCGCATGCCGGTGATGCTGCTTTTCCAGCTGGAAAGCTGGCTGATCTTCACCACGTCTCCCGTTTTCGGTGCGTGGACGATGAGGCCCTGGCCCATGTAGAGGCCGACATGGCCGGGCATGAAGATCAGGTCCCCGGCCTGAAGTGCGTTCGTGCTGTACACGGGTGTGCCGGAGTGGATCTGCTCGGATGTGGTGCGGGGCAGGCTGATCCCGGCATGGCGGTAGCTCTGCTGGACCAGGGAGGAGCAGTCACAGCGCTTGGACGCGATGCCGGAGTGGGGGTCGGTGCAGGTGCCGCCCCACTGATAGGGGGTACCCAGCTGCTGCAACGCCCAGGCGATCGCGGTAACGACGCTGGCCGGGGTCCCGGAGGGCAGGGTGTATCCGTCGGGCAGCGCGCCGGCCAGGTCGCCGGGGACGCCGGGGTCGGTGTCCATACCGGTGCACACGATGGTGCCGCTGGATTGCCCGAAGGACTGCACCAGCGTGGTGGCCACGGGCTCCCACTGGGCGTAAGCCTCGGGGTGACCGGAGACCTGGACGGCCTGGGCAGCTTGGGTCAGGGGCATCGATTCCCAGCCGGCGATGTCGAGCAACCCGCGCTGGCCGCCCTGGCCGCCGGTGTAGAACATGCGCGCTGCCGAGGTCGGGTCCGTGCGGACGGGTGCGTCGGCCCAGGGCGCGCGTTGCTGGAAGAGCCCAAGGGAGTCGCGGTCGCCGTAGGTCAGGTTACGCAGGCGCGACTCCTGGATGGCGGTCGCAATCGCGATGACCTGCCCCCGGCCGGACACACCTAAGGACACCCCGACCGCGGAGATGATCTGCGCGTTGGCCAGCTGCTGGGCATCCAAAGGTTGCCCGTCCACGGTGGTCTCGACCGAACCCGGGCTGCCGGTGCTGGTGCAGATTCCGGCACTGGCTGAGGCCGGCTCCAGCGCCCCGGCGCCCACGGCCCCCACCACCACGGCCAAGGTCATCACCACCGGAGCGGCCACCGCCCCCAAGGCAGCCCGCGAAAGGCTCACTGAGACCGGCCCCTCACGAGCGCATCACCGGTTCTTGGCCGGTGCCGCGGTATCCCGGGGGTAGGGACTGCCGGAGGGTGTGAGCCGGTAGCGATGCGGGGCCGGTGGGCGAACGGCGGCGGGATCATGCGCGCGGATTCCTTCGTCAGGGTGTGCGTGCTGCCCGTGGACGTTTCTCAACGGCGGCCATGCCGGGACTCCGTCACGGGAGGGACGGCCCATGCCTGAGACGACAGACGGGCTACAGGACCCGAGGCTCTCAACCGGACGCCCCCACCGACACGAAACGCGCCACGATTCGCCCGCCCAGACCGCAAAAACTACCAAGAGTGATAACAGAAGTTTCCTAGGTGAACCTTCGGTCCACTCCCAGGGTGACGCGGGCTAGGCCATTCGTGGCAATGGTTGCTGGGGCAGCAAAACCATCGGAATCCACTGTGGCGCTGCTTATCCGAGCACAAGAGGCCGGATTTCGTTGAGCGTTACATCAGCCCTACTCCCGCCGGGTGAACCTCCTGTGTGATGGGAGCTCACTTCGGTGAATCCCGTATCCGACACCCGTAGGTGTCACTTACGGTCACATCAGCGGTCGGTGATGACCGCTTGATCTCTCCCGCTCTTGCTGCGCCGGATCCGGTCTCGGGTCACGGGCACGCAGGGCATCTACCCGACCTTCTCGGGCATTTACTTGGACAGGAGTCCTTCATGTCGCACGACCTGTTGTTGGCAGCGGCCCACGCGGCGGCGAACATCCCCAACCCCGCCCCGCTGGACCCCACGTCCGGCTCCAACGGCGTCAGCTTGCTGATGTCGTACCTGAAGTGGGGCGTTCTGATTGCCTGCGGTGTGACGTGCCTGGCCTCGGGCGGGCTGATGGCCACCGGGTCGCTGTCCAACCGCCCCGACCACGTTGACAAGGGCAAGCGGGCCTTCTTGTGGGGCCTGGGCGGCGTCCTGGCTGCGGTCGTGGCGATCCCCATGGTGAACACCGTGTTCAGCGCGGCGAGCTGACCTGATGTCCTGGCCCGCCCTCGGCGCACCCCGCCGCTCGACCGCCGTGCGGGGTAATGACTTCCTGCACCCGTCCCGGCGACAGCGCTCATGGATCGCAGTTCTGGTGGTGCTGGTCACTGCGGTGGCCGGCGTCGCCGCCGGTGCGGCGTTCACTCACCACAGCGCCACGGCCCAACAGGCAGCATTCACGGGAACGGAAGGGTCGGTGGGGCCAGCATCCAAGGCGCTGCCTTCCGGGCCGCTCTCGTCCTCCGACGCCACAGCGCAGAACTCACAGCAGGACGAAAGGGTCTCGGCGCTGACGCTGGTCGCGGGAAAAAGCTTGCGCAACGGCGTTTCCGTCGGCTACCCCCGCACGCTGGAAGGGGCGGTCTCAGCCGGCACCGAATACGCCACCCAGCTGGGGTCACTCGACCCCGACCGCAAGGCCATCGTCGGTGAGATCGTGTCCGATCCTGATTGGTCCGATGCAGCAGAGTTCTTCGCCGAGGGCGGCCAGGCATCGCGTAGGGACCTGGGTCTGCCGCCTACGGGGCCGTTGCCCTCGGGTAGTTCTCTGCAGGTGACTCCGCAGCAGTTCCAGGTCCGCGACGCCAGCGTCCCGGGCGAGGTGACCTTGCTGTACCTGTGCTACTTGGTGATCACCACCCAGCAGCGGGGCACCACCTCGAACGTGATCGTGATGCCTCTGACGCTGGGCTGGCAGCAGGGCGACTGGAAGATCAAACACGTCGTGGAAGAACCTCCTTCATCTCTGCGCCCCCTGCTCGCCACCCCCTACAGCTCTCGGGCTACCAGCCTGGGCTGGCGTGAAATGCGGCAGTGACAGCGCATTTGGCCGTCGCTACCACGCGGTGCAGGGCCGCCGATCTGGGCCAGCGCCCAAGACCCCACGCATTCGGCTCCCACCCATGACTTTCGTACACGACCTCGAACACAAGGATCATCGTGCCCTGCGCTGAGAATGTAATCGGATGTGCTGCTGATGCGGCCGGAGGGCTCGCCGGAGACATCGCCGGCGGCCTCGCCGGTGGTATCGCGACCTCGGCGTGGGAATCGGTCTGCCAATCCTTCGCCGAAGCCGCCACCACGTTGCTGAAGGCGTTCGCGAAAGCGTTCGCGGCGTTCCCGGACGTGAACCCGCTCTCGGACGGCGTCAAGGGTGTGTACGCGATTAGCCTCGGCATCGCGATCGTGGTGGGCGGTGCCCTGTTCCTGTGGCAGGTCGCCCGCACCGTCATCACCCACGAAGGCGCACCGTTCGCCTACGCCCTGGTGGGCCTGGGCAAAGCACTGCTGGCGTTCCTGGCCACGCTGACGGTGACCTCGGCCGCGGTGATGGCCTCCAACGACCTGACCGACTGGATCATCAACGCCAGCTTCGAAGACATCGACGGCCTCCAGGAAAAGATTGCGACCGTCTTCACCTTCGAAGGACCGGGCCAGTCAGCTTCTTTGGTGCTGATCCTGGCGCTGATCGGGATCATCCTGACGCTCGTGCTGTGGTTCGAGTTGCTGCTGTCGAGCGCGGCAGTCGCGGTCCTGATCGGCACCTCACCGATCGCCGCATCGGGGCAGATCAGCGAGGCCACCAAAGCGTGGTGGCCCAAGCTGGTCTCGGCCACCATCCAGCTGATCCTCCTCAAACCCGTCATCGCGCTGGTCTTTGCGGTCGGGTTCGGGGTCACGGGCGAGGCCGATGACCTGGGGACGCTGCTGGCCGGGATGATGATTCTGCTGCTGTCGGTCCTGGCCTGGCCGGCGATCGCCCGGTTCTTCACCTTCGCCCAGGTCAGCGTCGGCGGCGGCGCCGGACTCGCGGCGGCCCTGGGCGTGGCCGCTGGACGTTCGGGAGACCTGGCCGGTGCCACCGCCGGGGTGGCCCCCGATCAGTTCGCCCGGACCAGCGAAGCCCGCACGATGTCCGCCGTCAACGCCCGCTCCGGCGGCCACGGCGGCAGTGGTGGCGGTGGCAAGGCGGCATCCGGTGGTGCTGCCGGCGGCGCGGCGGGTGGTGGGTTGTCTCTGGCCAGTGCAGGACTGGGTCTGGCGCAGCGGGCGGCCAACAGCCTGGTCGGGAGGATGGAGCAGACCGCTTCCCATGCCGGTCTGGACCGGGCCAACCCGCACCCAGCGGTGGCCGGCTACCCAGGCCACGCCGCACGCTGGCCCGGCGCACAGGGCGGCGACAACGAAGACCTGGACTGGATGAACGCTTCTGACAGGGGCCAGGACAACGGCAACCACACCGGCGCCCCTGGTGCACCCGACCCCGCAGGCCCTACAGGCCCTGCCGGCTCGGGAGCGGGTATCAACTCGGCGAACGCACCGGCGCCTCAGGCGCCGATGCTCGACGCATCCGGCAGTACCGGCGGCATCGGCAGTACTGAGGCAAGCCCCGTACTTGGCCCGCTCGATGAGGCCAACGCCAGCAGCCAGGCCACGTCATCAGCGCAGCCGGCGCCAACTGATCTACAGGCCGACGCCAGCCCGATGACATCAAGCCCGGAGATCTCGCCTGATCAGGGTGAGCTGTTCACCTACCCGCTCGCAGCCGCCGACGGAAGCGACGCAGCGACACGCACCTCGCAGACAACACCGGTCAGCAACGAAAGCCCCCACTCGGAAACAGGATCTGCACAACCACCTGCGCCGCACGCAGCTAGCAGTACGGCTACAAGCTCCGCCGCAACCAGCACCACCGCGAGCAACCCCACCAGCAGCTCGCCCGCCATCGGGAGCGAATCGCCGGCCAGCCCTCAGGCAGCGGCTCAGCCGACGATGTCGCAGCGAGGCCCAGCCGCGGTCAACCCGGGGTCGGGGCAGGGCGGCAGCGGTTCGCAGGTTGCGCCGAGCCCTCCGAGCGTCGGGAACGGTCCTGGCTCCCTCGGCAGCAGTAGTGGAAACCCAAGCATCAGTGACAGTTCTGGTCCCGGCTCTTCCGGGGACAGCACGAACGAGAGTGAACAGGGACGATGAGCAGTCAGACCGTGACCGGTGAGCCGGTGAAGTACCGCACCTACCTGGGCTGGCAGCCCGAGAAGGTCGCGTTCATGTTCGGCCTGTCCGGGCAGCGGGTCGCGCTGATCGTGGCCGCGGTCCTGGCCGGGATCTGGCCCCTGGCCGCCTCCCGCATCGCCCTGGCCCCCATCGCCTGGCCCATCGCGCTGATCCTGGCCGGGCTGGCGTTCCTGCGGATCGCCGGGCGCACCGTCGACGAATGGGTTTCCGCGTTCACGTCCTATCACTTGCTGCGCCTGCGCAACCAGCACCGCTTCGTCTCCGCCGCCTTCACCCCCCTCGCCCGCACCGCCGACGAACCCGCCACGAACGATGATGCCCCCGACGTGGAAACCGACGCCACCGACAGCACCAATGACGACGGTGACTCGAACGCCCCGGAGGGGGCAGGCGGAGAATCTGAGAGCGGCTGGCGTCGTTTCGTGACCCGGCGCCCAGCGCCGATGGACCTGCCGGGAATCCTGGCGCCCCTGACGATCCTGGACGCAACCATGGGCGCCACCGCTGCCGGAGCCATGCAGGCCGGCGATGACGCCCTGGCGGTCGCCTACCACCGCATCGACCGCACCTACACCGCCGTAGCCCGGGTGACCTACCCCGGCATCGGGCTGGTGGACTCCGAACGCCGCGAAGCCCGCGTCAACGGCTGGGGCGCCCTGCTGTCGGGGCTGTGCACCGAAGGCCAGCTGATCGTGCGGGTCCAGGCCCTGCAACGGATGAGCCCCGCCTCGGGGGCTGCATTGCGGCGCTGGCACACCGACCACCTCGGCGTCGGCGCCCCGGACCTGGCCCGCGAGATCACCACCGGCCTGCTCGCCACCGCCGGTGTCACCACCAGCCAGCGAGAAGCGTTCCTGGCCTTCACCATGGACTCCCGCCGCGCCGCCTCTGCGATCAAGGCTGCCGGCGGCGGAACCGCCGGAGCGGTGAAGGTCCTGACCCGTCAGCTGCGGGCCCTGTCCTCATCCGTGGCCGGCGCCGACGTACAGATCGAATCCTGGCTCGGTCCGCGTGATCTGGCCGAAGTAATCCGGACTGCCTACGACCCGCACGCTGCCCGGTCCTTGGCCGAACGCCGCGCCATCACCCACACCAGCGGTACCGGTACGGTAAACGGTGGGGTGTTGGCTGCCGGGGTCGCCCCGGCGGTGGCCGGTCCTTCCGCTGCTGAGGCGCTGCCGGGCTCCTACCGCCATGACGGCGGGTATTCGGCCACGTTCTGGGTGCACGACTGGCCCCGCTCCCAGGTGTTCTCCACCGCCTTGGCCCCGCTGCTGGGCGAATCCACGCACCGGCGGGCGTTCTCCCTGCACATTGAACCGCTGGGCCCCCGTTCAGCGGAGCGGGAGGTGATGCGCGAGCGGACCGCGCGCAGTGTCGCGGTGCGGATGCGTCAGCGCACCGGGCAGATCGTTCCCGAACACGAGCAGGCCGCCCTGGACCGGGCCCGCGCCCAGGACATGGACCGCGCCGCCGGCCACGGCCTGGTCCGCTTCACCGGCTACGTCACCGTCACCGTCACCGAGGAACGACTCCTGGAAGATGCCTGCGCCGAGCTCGAAGCCGACGCCGCCGCAGCGCGAATCGAGTTGCGGCGCATGTGGTACGCGCAGGACGTCGGGTTCTCCATGTCCGCTCTGCCGCTGGGATTCGGCCTGCCCCGCAAGCGCTGGTAGAGGCCGAACGTTTCATCACCCCCCGCATTCCATCAGCTCAGCCCTGACTTTCGGCACCAGTAAGGGACCCCATCGTGAGACGTCGCAGCAGGTACAGCTCCACCGAGCACGTTCCCCAGGCAGACTTCGCCAGCGTCCTGGCCCCCGAGACCGGCGCCGCTCACGGCCTCATGGCCGCTACTGCGCCTGAAGCGGCCTCCGGCCGTGCCACGGTGGTGAGGCCGCGGCGGGAGGTGGTGCCGCCACGGCGCGGGTACGCGCGCCCCTACTCCGGGCACGCCCCGCGCACCCCGGAGGTTCCCGTGTTCCGGGCCTCGACCGGGCAGATGCAGGGCCTGTACCCCTGGCTGCACGGCGCCTCCATGCCCCCGATCGGCGCCTACATCGGCGTGGACTGCCTCTCCGGCGGATCGTTCTCGGCGCACCCCATCGAATGGCTCCTCGCAGGGATCGTGTCCAACCCCAACATCCTCATCACCGGCGTACCCGGCGCCGGAAAGTCCGCCACGATCAAGGCTCTGGCGCTGCGGCTGATGGCCTACGGCGTCAAGGCGTTCGTGCTGGGTGATGTCAAGGACGAGTACGCCGCCCTGGCCCGAGCGCTGGGGGTGGAACCGTTGCAGCTGGGGCCCGGTCTTCGGGCCCGGCTGAACCCGCTGGACTCCGGCCCGCTGGGACGCAACCTGCCCGTCGACGCCCAAGAGCGACGCGAACGCCTGGACGAGATCCACCGCCGCCGGATCGCCCTGCTGTCCTCCCTGCTGATGGTCCGCCTGGCCCGGGACCTGACCCCCACCGAGGAAGCCGCCCTGTCCCTGGCGATCCACCACGCCGCGGGCGAGGACACCGGCCGCGACCACCTGGCGGACCCCACGATCCCGCAGGTCTGGGCGCTACTGCGCGACCCGTCAGCAGAGATGGCCCGCGAACTGCGGGTTCCCGGCGATGACCCCGATGAGATGCGCGAGATGATCCGCCCGGCCGCCGATGCCCTGGGCAACATGGTCCAGGGCAGCCTGGCCGGCCTGTTCGACGGCCCCACGACCGTGGCGATGGACTTCGACGCACCCATCCAGACCGTCGACCTGTCCCGCCTGGACGGGCGTGGCGACGAGACGGTGGCCATGACCCTGGCCTGCGTGTCCTCCTGGGGGCAGGCTGCCATCGACGACCCCACCGGCGGCGTGCGCCTGGTCATCCGCGACGAACTCTGGCGCGCCATGCGCATTCCCGCGATGATCCGCAAGGTCGACTCCGACCTGCGCCTGTCCCGGGCCAAGGGAACCATCGAAGTCCTGTCCACCCACCGCCTGGCCGACTTCGAAGCCGTCGGCGCCGCCGGCTCCGCCGAGGTCGCCATTGCCCGGAACCTGATCTCCTCGTGCGACGTGCGGATCTGCCTGCGCCAGGACACCGCCCCCCTGGCCATGACCCGCGATGCCATTGGCCTGACCGACACCGAATGCGCACACATCGCCTCCTGGAACGGCGAACAAGTCGGCCGCGCCCTATGGAAAATCGGCCGCCGCAGCTCGCACGTGGTCCAGACGATCCTGTCGCCGATGGAGCGAAAGTTATTCTACACCAACGAACGTATGGTCTGAGTTCCTCAGGGGTTCACGAATGCTGAAGAAATCGTGAGCAGACCCGCGGGATGAGGGCAGATGCCCGACCAGCAGGAGATATCCAGCCAAGGACCGAAGGGAGTAGAGACCATCATGGTCGGCATCAACGGATCGGCCGGGTCTACCGGCCGGGCCAGCGGGACACGAGCGGCCATCGGGGGTGATCGGGTCACCGTCGGGCGCGCCCTGCTGGACGGGCCTGCGGACTACCTCCTGGCCGGGCTCCTGGGTCTGAGCGTGCTGGTCGGGGTAGGAACGTGGGCGTGCGGGCAGCTGGCCGGCCTCCTGTTCGGCCAGACCTGGCTGAACGTAAGCCTGGGACAGAGCTTCTCCATCGTCGCGGACCTGCCCGGGCACTGGAGCGACCCGCGCCAAGCCTGGCCCGCCGCGACGCGCGCTGACCTGCCGGGCCGGGCGGGCATGCTGCTGTGTGCGCTCATGGTCCTCGTAGCCCTGGCCCTGCTGGTGCTCATGGTCCTGGGCCGGGCCGGGCGTTCGCGTCAAGTACGAGGATTCGCCTCCCGCGCGCAGCTGGCGCAGCTCCTGTCACCGAAAGCAGCTCTGGCCAAGGCCGCCTGGCTGCGACCGAACCTGCCGTCCCAGCTCGTTCAAGCTGCTGATGTGATGGTTGACCTCGGGCGCGCGGGTGGCCGTCAGGTAGCCACAGCGATCGATGTGTCGGTGCTGCTGCTGGCTGCTGCCCGCTCGGGTAAGTCCTCGCAGATCGTTATCCCGTGGCTGCGGTCCTGGCCCGGCCCCGCCCTGGTCACGTCCGTGCGGATCGACGTCGTACGCGCCACCTTGGCCATCCGCCGCCAGCGGGGGCCGGTCGCGGTCATGGACCTGTCCGCCACCCGCTGGCCCGAAGCCCTGCAATGGTCACCGGTCGAGGGCTGCCAGGAATTCGATGTGGCCCGCCGCCGCGCGGACACGATGGTCCAGGTCGGCAAGTCCGGCGACGGCGGCGGCATGTCGGACTCCACCAATGCCGGCTTTTTCGGGGCGACGGCCACGAACTTGCTGGCGGGATGGCTGCACACCGCCGCCTTGACCGGACGCGGCATGGATGACGTCCTGACCTGGGCCCTGGATGAGCACCTGGACGAGCCGGTGCGCCTGCTACGTGATCAGGCCGGTGCGGCGATGGGAGTCGCGGCGATGATGCACGGCATCTACCGGGCCCCGATGGAGACCCGCTCCAACATGTGGGCGACCGTCCTGACCGCGGTGGCCCCGTTGCTATCCGCCAATGCCCGCGCGGTGTTCAGCCCTCGCCCCGGGCAGAGCTTCAACATCGAGGACTTCCTGAAGCGGGAGGGCACGATCTACCTGGTCGTGCCCAAGCACGAGGCCGCCGGCCTGGCACCCCTGATCTCCGGGTTCGTCGACGAGATCACCCAGACCGCACAGGCCCTGGGCTCCCGCACCCCCTCCGGCCGGCTGGACCCGCCGCTGGGGATGTTCCTGGACGAGGTCGCTAACATCTCACCGCTGCCGCACCTGCCCTCGCTGATGTCGTTCTCAGCCGGCTCCGGGATCTTCGTCCTAGCCGTGCTCCAGGAGATCGCCCAAGCCCGCGCCGGGTGGGGACGCAACGGCTCCGACATGCTCTGGGGGTCAGCGACGGTGAAGATCGCCCTGGGCGGTCTGTCCGGGGACGAGCTCGCGGACTTCTCCAAGCTGTGTGGGCAGTACCGCGAAACCCTCACCACCACCCAGCGATCGGCCACCGGCACCACGACGCACACCAGCATCAGTGACCGGCCCGTCTTGTCGGCCGAGGACATTCGCACCCTGTCCACCGAGGACCGCGAAGCCCTGATCGTGCACACCAGCATCCCGCCGGTCCTGACCCGCATGGAACGCCACTACGAAAGCCCTCACGCCCACGAATACGCCGCCTCCGTGACTGATACCGCGCGTCATCTTGCCGCCCTGAATCCCGGCTTCCCGCCACCGGAAGACGACACCACCCCCAACAGTCGCGCCAGTACCAGCGGCGCGCCGCGCAGTGCTTGGGGTCGCATCCTGGTCGCTCTCAGAGGTAGCCGGTGAGCCCTTCCGCTGACGATGAGGGAATGCTGCCGCGGCTGCGGCCCTCGGCGCGCGTCCGGCGCATGCCCCGCATGCTGCGCACCCGAACGCACCCTGATTCTGCCGGATCCACGCAGACGAGCGAACGTCCCCAATCCGAGCAGGGATTGGCTGAATGGCATGCCATGACCGAACCGGAGCGCACGAACGGCTGGGTCGAGCTGGTGAACTGGGTGCGCTGGCTGCACGACGTGTACGAGCTGTCGGTGGAGGAACGCCTGCCCCAGTGCTGGCCCCACCACCCCGGCCTGGTCGAGGAACTACGCGCCCTGAAAACCTGGCGCGAGGAGATCTACCGCACCCACCCGTCACCGTCACCCGAAGCCAGCCCGTCGAGCGCTGGGCAGAAAGCTTCGGCGCAACCGGGCCCTGGCCAGAGCGGTGCTGCTGGGGCGGGGCAGGCAGCCCGGTACTGGCACGCGGAACTGCGCCAGGTCCTGCACGCGGCCGCAACGCAGTACGCGGCGGGCTGTCCCGCCGGGCACCGCGGCGCCACGATCCTGGCGGACGTGAACGCCGGCCTGCACGAGCGATGGCTCGACGGCGACGGCGAAACCCGCCTCCCGGCGCCGCTGCTGTCCCCGCCCACCCCACACACCAGCACCAAGGAGCTGCCGTCCATGACCACCATCGAAGCGCGCGTCCTGCTCGCGGCCATCGAGCAAGGACAGGCGCACCCCATCGGTGAGCTGGTCCAGGACTACATCCACTACGACGGATCCTGGTGGACGCCCCTGGCCCCAGCGGTCCCTGAAACAGGTACTGCACCCTCGGAAGATCGGCTCGCCCAGCCCACAGGACGCGAGCGTGCTGGCCAGGAAGGGGCAGCCGTGCTGTGGCAGCGGATCCCCGAAGGCGACTTCAGCGAACGGCTGGACGCGTCCGCGCAGCGCATCCGCGCAGGCGACCAAGCCGTCCAGGCGCAACGCCCCCGAACCAGCCGCCGACCGTCGGCCCAGCAGGAATGAGACGTGCCCTGGCCAGCCTGCACCGATTCTTCCCGACCTCGATGTCCCTGAACGTGACTGATTCCGCTACGGCGGACCCGCAAGCACCGGAGATGCCATGTCATCCGTGACCTTACGCGCCGAGCAGGCCCTACTCGGCGCGCTGCTCACCCAGCAACAAAACGAGCACACCGCAGCCATGCGCCTACTGCAGAGCCAGGACTTCGGCCAGCGCCTGCACCGCCAGGTCTTCACCGCCATCCACGACCTACACACCGCCGAACCGGACCTCAGCGGCCCCCGCCTCATCGAGGCCGTCGCCGCCCGCACCGGCATCAACCCTCAACCGATCCAGGCCCTGGCCGACAGCGCACCCGACCCCGCCCACGCCAGCGCCTACGCCCAGATGATCCAGGTCGCCGCGTTCCGCCGCGAAGTCGCCGACATCTCCCAAGCCCTCGCCCAAAGCATGGCCACACGACCACCGACCACTGCGGACATCGACCCATCGATCACGGCCACGGGCGCATACCGGACGATGGAGAGAACCACAGCCGCCCTGCCTGGCGACAGTGCCCAGTCCACCGCAAGCGCCGAAGACCTGCACCAGGCGCGCCTTCTGGCAGCCTTACAGCGACAGGTGGAGGTCTACAGCACCCTGGCCAACACCCCCGACACCACCCTCACCGCTACCGGAACCACCGGGCCTGAAACCACACCCAGCGACCCGGCTGCACCACGCGAGATCGCCCCGGCTACGCAACAGGAACAGTTCACTCCCGACATCGGCGCCGACGGGTCGGGCCGCAGCGTTCAGGAGCGGGCGCAGCTGGAAGACCTGCTGCTGGCCGACCTGCTGCGCAACCCTGACCAGAGCGATGCCCTGGCGACGTTTGTGGCCGACAGCACGTTCACTAACGGGCAGCGGCGCGAGATCTACCAGACCATCCTGACCACCGCCCACGCCGGCCAGCCCATTGATGACGTCATCATCGCCTGGCAGGTCGAACTCCTACGCGCCGGAAACAAACTCAGCAACTCCCAGAGCACCCATGCCGCGCCGCCCGAACCACCCGCCATTCCCGGATACACGCCAGGCACGGGCCCCGAACCCGACCTGGTCTACCTCACCCGCCTGGCCGCCACCGACTCACCCCGCACCGCCATCGAGATCGGCCGCAGCCTCGTCACCGACGACATGACCGCGCTCCTGCGCGAGAACGTCACGCGCATGGCCCACCAGGCCACCCCGCAGGCGCAGCCCGGCGCCCGTCAGCGCAACCTCCAGCGCGGACCGCAGCGCACAGCGGCACCCCAACCCGTGACCCGGCCCGTCCCGGCACCATTGAACCCCTCGCTCACGCCTCCCGACCCCGCGCCCACCAATAGCCCGCGCCCGACTCCTCGGACCGACCGATGAACGCCGCCCACCCCCACACCAGTACGCAAGCCGCGAATATCGAGGCCTTGCCGGACCTGATCAGCCATGTCCAGATGCGCCAGGCCCTGGACCGCGACACAGCCCGACATCTGGCCCCGCTCATCACCGACTTCATCAACCACGTAAACCACTGGTGGATAACCTCGCCCGACGGATGGCTCCGCATCGACGACGCCCGCCTCACCGACACCCTCAACCGCCAGCACCAACGCTTCAACCACGGGCTCTACGAAGGCCCCGAATGAAGGCTGTTCGCCAGGCCGGGGCAGAGCAACAGTTCCCGTACGCTGCGTTTGCGTCACTCACCGTGGCGTCAAACGATCAACAACGTGATGCGTCCGCACAAGGCCAAGCGGAATGTTGCTCTGCTCTAGGAGATCCGGAAGGAGAACCCGTGTCGCCCGTCCAAGGCCAAGCGGGTACGTCACCCCGTTTCAGTCCAGGCCGTGGACGATCCGGGCGCGTTCATGGACGATCGCGGCCTGCCGCCAGAGATCACGCCGAAAAGCCAGCGCTTCGGCGCTTCCTCCGGTGATGAGGACGGTGAACCAGCCAATGAGGCGGGCGCTTCCCAGGCAAGCCACATCTATCGCCAGTCCCATCATTTCAGTGCTGAGCTCACCTCCGTGCACGCCGTCTGGGTCGAATCGCATGGAGTGTAGGTGGCCGATCGGCGTACTGTGAGTTACCTGGCTCAGGAGGGAGTATGCGACCTCTAGCCATCCTGGCTCTAGATATCCTCCGGCAACTCCCATTTCGCGGAGCATGTAGGAGATAGATGGAATGGGTTGCCGGTTGGCCGTGATCCTGTCGTTCGGAGTGATCATCTGGACGTTGCTGGGGCGTGCGAACAGTTGTTCGGCGTCCTTTTTCGGTACGCCGCTTCCCCGTAGTTGGCGGACGGTCTTCTTCTCGCGGTAGCGGAACTCGTCGAAATACTGTGTGGCCCGCGCCTTGAACGCTTCGGGATCCGAAGCGACGGAGTATCGCCAGGTCATCCTGGCCGACTCTTCCAGGAGCATCCGAGCCGCGAAGGCCGCCATCACCCGGGAACCAGGCTGGTCGAAGGTGATCGTCACCGCCTGAAGGGTCGAATGCGCCCCATTGAGCCCCAGGATGGCATGCAGCGCAGGTTGCTCGTGGTCAGATGCCTTGACCTGGAAACTGCCAGCGATGTCATCGAACTCCCGCGCCGCCGCCATCACGTGTTCAGCAGAGTTCACATCAGGCAGCAAGTCGTTGGCGGCCAGTACCGCACCCGCCCGAAGGATCTCCTGAGCGGGCCGAGGCGCCGGCCGAGGTAAGGATGCTCGGCGAGTGCTCGTGGCCAGACGATGAAGAGGGGCCGCTGCCATGGCAACATCCTCGGCCAGCGCGACTGCGCGGCGGGTGAAGACCTCTTGCTCGACGTCGGCAGGCCAGAGCTCGGGGACGGCGTTGATGGTGCCAAGGAGCGTGGCAACAGTCCCGACCGCTGCTACATGGAGGTAGAGGGCCTCGTGGTCGGATCGGAGGTCATAGCCCGGCACTCCGTCCTCGGTGAGAGTGCTGTGCAACCCGAGGTAGTTTCCATGCCCAGCATGAGCGAGCACGAGGGAAGCTCCGTGCAAGCCTTGGACGTTCAGCAGCCCTCGAACCTGATCAAGAAGCTGCGGCGCCGCCGGGCGCGAAGTACTAACCGCGTGATCAACGAAGTCATACAGGAGTTCATCGTCGCTGGGTGTCGACGGCGCATCCAGCCACGCCAGAGACGCTCCCGTCAGGTCCGCGACGTCGGGAGCAGGCATGATCCACCGCGGCAGGATCGGGCAACTGGTGTCCGTCGTTTCCAACAGAATGCAGAGCCGGTTCCGTTCGGCGAGAAGATCACCCAGCAGTGCACGGCGGCGCTCGGGTTCCTGGCCGATCCATAGCCAGCGCAGACCGTCCACGAGAAGGCTGCGGCTGATCGCGCCGATCACCGTGCCGCCGAAGCCGGAGCCAATCATCGACTCTGCGCAGGCATACCGGTTACGTGCGAACATGAAGGCCTGCCCCGCCAGGAATCGGTCTCCAGACGTTTGCAGGTTGTAGTCAACCGGCAGACCATCGAGATGTAACCGCAAGGCATGGGTGGCTCTTCGCAGCTTCAACGTCTCGGGCGAGGACACCCGACCATCGGGCCGAGATCCGTTTCCTGCGTCGGCGCTTTCCTCCGCGCTTTGCCCCGGGTCTGACATCGTGCCCCTCGTTCGGCCAGGAAATCGGAAGCGTCCTGAGACGATGCCAGCCGCTAGAGATCGCTGGACGCCTATGCCGGCCCAGCATCGCAGGAAGGCAAACCAGTTCCCATCGGATTGTTGGAGATGCCACCGATCCCGGCGGACGCTGTTTCAGAGTTCCGGAGACGCCGGTGGACCGAGACGACAGATGCTACTTACCCGTCCACACCGACATCGGGTGTGAAGACGCACCCGCACGAGGTGAGGAACAGACGGGACTCGGGTGCTCCCGCTTCCGCCAGTGGTCGCGGAACGTATTCTGTCGGTGGCGCCCGGTAGCTTCCGCGGCATGTCTGCTCTGACGTACGAGATCAAGGATCCCCGCAGCCCGGTGGCCGTGTGGTTGCGTGAGCGCTTCCCGCATCACCGGGAGGTCCAGACCGCGTTCCGTGCCGGCGCCGGGCCGATCCTGGTGCCTCCGCCCGCCGGGGCCGTGCTGGGCACCCAGGGAGGTGCCATCGACTGGTGGCTGCGTTTCCTCATCGACCCCGCACCGCGCCTGGAGCTGGCCCTGGCCGGGCTGACCCGCCACCGTGGTCGTCCCTTCGTCAAACCCGGGCTTCGGCTGCTGGCCCAGGTCGGGGTCATTGAGCCGGGCTCGGCGACGGTGGCGGCGATGGACCCCACCCGGGTCGCTGACCTACCCGATGAGTGGTGGGCGCGGCTGTCCTACGCGCTGGCACTCCTGGTCGAAGGGGCGCGGATGGCCCCGGCCGGGGTGGAGCACTCCCGGCTGATGCTGCTCAGCCCCCCCAGCAGCCCACGCGAGCTCCTGGACCTGTGCACCGACGCTGAGGTCGCCGACCTGATCGCCATGCGCGACCTGGCCCGCGAACGGCTTCTGCCCGCGCTCCCGCCCGGCCCGGTCCACACCGGGATGACGTTCGAGGGCAGCCACGACCTGAACGCTGACGCCGACCTCATCGCCGCCGGCGTGCTGGTGGACTTCAAGGCCAGCCAGGGCGGCAACCCCCGCCAGAACGGCACCCGGGCCGCCAGCCTGCCTCACGCCGATCTGGACCAGCTGTTGGGGTACGCGCTGATGGACTACTCCGACGCCTTCGCCCTGCACAGCCTGGCGATCTACTCCACCCGCTTCGGCTACCTCGCGTCCTGGCCCATCGACCAGCTCACCGCCCAGCTGGCCGGTGGCCCCCTCGACCTGGCCCTGCTGCGTCGCGAATTCGCCAACATTCTGAAGGTCGAGCTACCCGCGTACTGGAGCCAGAAACGGTAAGCCTGACCGCGAGAGCCAGCCGGTCTTACGAACACGGACTACCGAAAGCATGTGCAGACGGCGGGTTGCCGGATGTCTACTTCCACGTGACTTAAGACCAGCGGAACGGGGCGCCATGTCGGGCACGCATCTCAGGGACGACAAGGATTTCCAGGAAACAACTTTCGTCGTCATAGACTTTGAGGGCACTACGCCGAAAGGCTACCGGCCTGAACCCATTGATGTTGCCGTCGTGCAGATCGGTCTCAAGGACGGGCGGCTGCAGCGCGGCGATCAGTTCCAGGCCCTCATGTGCCCTCCGGTCCACGCACCCCTCACCCCTATGGGTACCGACCGGACCGGCATCACTGCCGCCATGCTCGTCGGCCAGCCACCGGCCCGGACCGTCCTGTCCCGCTTGGACGCCACGCTGATGCAACCGCCGTACCTCCTGGTGGCCCACCACGCGCCCACCGAGGCGGGCATCCTTTACGACTACCGCGATGCCTGCCCACGACTGGCCGCGACCATGGTCTTGGACACGGTACGGATGGCGCGCATCGTGTACCCCCAGCTGCCCACGCACCGCTTGGACATGCTCCTGCTGCACCTGAACATTCCCCGGCCCCACGACCGACACCGGGCCATGCCCGACGTCCAGGTCACGGCCACGCTCTTCGTGCAGATGCTGAGAGAGGGCCCGTGGCGCAGCCTCAGCGACCTGTGCAAGGACGCCGGGTATCCGGCGAAAGCTGCCCAGCCTTTCCAGGAAGAACTGTTCCCCTGACGCAAGATTCATGCTCTAGGGCCAGCGGTTCGACCGGTGATACCTTCCGCACGGATGGGTAGCCCTTGAGTAGGTCCCTGGTCCGGCGGGGGCTGGAACTGAGCCGGGTCGCTGAGCTGGGTGTCAGTTCCCGGCTGCTCGGTACTTGTCGATGACCTCGGCCGGGATACGGCCGCGGCTGGAGAGTTCGATGCCGTTGGAGGAGGCCCATGCCCGGACGGCCTTGTTGTCCACGCCGGTGGCGATCGGTCGGGCGTTGCTCCGGGTGAGGCGGCCACTGACTCGTCGACCGGCGCTCGCGTACGACTCAAAAGCGTTCCGCAGAGCCTTGGCGTTCTTCTCGGACAGGTCGATCTCGAACTCTTGACCATCGATGCCGAAGACGAGGGTCTCTGCTGCCTTCTTGCCGTCGATATCGTCAAGAAGCTCAACGGTGACCCTGGATGCCATGGCCGGATCGTCCTGAGAACACCGTGGGAAGTCAACTCTCCACGCCATAGGGCATCTATACCGGTTCTGCTGCTGTTTCCCCGCGGTATTGCATGTGATGCACGATTTCTTGCCCCGCAGGCCGCCCAGTGATCTAACGCAGAGATTACAGGTCGATCCTCTGCGTGCTCGAATAGTCCGCCGGATGCTCTACTGTTGCATCAGATGCAGGATTCGTGCGCCAGGGGGGCGATATTGGTGGGTGGTGGGGGCGCTCCGCATGGCACGTCGACGCTGTACCTGGCGCCCGATGTCACCTTCCTGAACGAGCCGGAGGCCGTCTTCGAGGCCATGGTCGAGGGCTGGCGGATGCAGCAGATCGGCGGCCGGCGTCTGCGGGAGGATTCGGTGAAGTCAGCGGCGTCGGTGGTGCGTCGTTTCCAGGCGTATACCAACGCGATGCCGTGGCAGTGGTCGGCGGCGGACTTCGATGAATGGATGACGCTGCTGGTCTCGGGCCGGACGCTGATGCCCTCGACCATCCGCACGTATCAGGCTGCTGTCCGGGCGTTTTGCGACTACGTCTGTTCACCGCACTACGGCTGGGCCGAACAGTGCATGGAGCGGTTCGCCTCCCACCCCACGCAGGTCTGCCACGAGTGGAACACGCTGGCGCATCTGCAGGACTACGAGGGCCGCCCCGGCCGACGGCCGCTGACCCGCACTGAGCTGCAGCAGCTGTTCGATCACGCCGACGCGGAGGTTTCCCGGCTGCTGGACACCCGCCGCAAGGGAGCCCTTCCGGCTTTCCGGGACGCGACACTGCTGAAAGTGACCTACGCCTGGGGTTTACGCTCCACAGAGGCCGTCAGCCTGGACGTGGGTGATTTCTACCGCAATGTCAAGGCCCCGCAGTTCGGTGAGTACGGCATTCTCCAGGTCCGTCACGGCAAGGCCTCCCGCGGCGGTGCGGCCAAGCGCCGGGCCGTCGCGTCGTTGTTCGGGTGGGCGATCGAGGCGCTGCAGGAGTACGTCGAGCAGGTCCGCCCGCTCATGATCCGCGATCCCACACCGGCGCTGTGGATCACCGAGCGTGGTGGGCGGCTGCGTTCGAGGGAACTATCGGACCGGTTCGCTTCCTACCGAACAACTTGGGGACTGGACAAGGTGCTGAGCCCGCACGCGTTGCGCCATTCCTACGTCACGCACCTGATCGAGGACGGCGTCGACCCGGGCTTCGTGCAGCGGCAGGTCGGGCACCTGCACCAGTCCACGACCGCGATCTACACGGGCGTCAGCACGCGGTACATGAACACGATGATGGCCCAGGCCATCGAGGCCACCAAACCAGCCTCTCAATCGGCCGGTGGATCAGCCTCCAGACCAGATGGCACGAGCAAGGGAGCGCCGAGGTGACACTGATCGGGTTCGAGTGGCGGCTGCGGGAGGTGATGAGCGCGGCCGGGATGTTCTCGACCACGAAACTGATCCCGCTGCTGGCCGAGCGAGGCGTGCATCTGTCGGCCAGCCAGGTATACCGGCTGGTCACCGAGAAGCCTGAGCGGATGAACATGCAGGCGCTGATCGCGTTGCTGGACATCTTCGACTGCACCTTCGAGGACCTGGCTCCCCGCCAGGCGCTGGGCGTGAACGCGGTCACCGGCACGGATGATGCTGAGCCTCTGGCCCGTGAGGACGGTACGCAGCGTCTGCGCGACAGCGGGCTGCGCCCTCGCCGCGCCCAGATCCTCCCCCCGCCCTCATGAGGAGGGTGAGGTGATGGGGCCGCAGGGAGAGGTCCTTGAAGCGATCACCCTGCAGATCGTCGCGGTGGAACGGTCGCTGACCCACGAGCGGATCCGGCAGGTCGTCACGATCGTGTTCGGCCGCCGGCATCCGCTGGCCGTGCGCACACATGATCAGCTGAAGCGGTCCCCAGCGCTGCTGACGGAGCAGAACCCGCACACGCCACCGGCCGTGCAACGACTGATCCTGCAGCTGATCGCAGCCGGCGCCCAGAGCGTGCACCAGCCGCGGTGCGCGACCTGTGGCGAGGTGAAGGTGCTGTTGCGACTGCTGCCGGCCGGGCGCAGCTGCGCCGCCTGCGCCCGCCTACTCCAGCAGCGACGTGGTGAATGCTCCAGATGCCACAAGCAGGTCCAGATCGCATCCGGCCCCGACGGCTGCGACTACTGCAAGAAGTGCTGGCGGACCATGAAACCCGCCGCACCCGAGGCGATCGTGGCTGCCACCAGACGGCACCGGCGCATCGCCGCGGCCAAGATCGGCGCAGCCCTTGCCGCGGTGTCGGCTGATCGTCACGTTCGTCTCATGCTCGAACTGCAGGTCCATGGCGGGCCATGGTTCGAGGATCCGGCAGCAGGCTCGAACCTGTTCGCGGCGTTCTACGACCTGCTGCGTGAGCACGGCGCCCGGCTACCGCAGCGCACCTGCGGACACTGCCCCAGCACGCGCACCCTCACCGAACGCCTTCAGAGGCGGATCTCCTGCCGCCGCTGCTACCGCGCAGCCCACGCCCGCACCTGCGGCATGTGCGGGGACCTGGCCAACATCGAGCGCGTCCTCAGCGACGGAACCCGGCTATGCCAGCGATGCACCAATCAATTGCCCGACCAGAAAGCGCACTGTTCCGGGTGCGGCGCCTGGCGACTCATCGCCTACCACGGTGAACGCGCAGGCCAGGGGCCCTTGTGCTCCACCTGCCGCACGGCCGCGCAGCTGGATCGGTGCACCCGGTGCGCCACCATCGGCGCCTGTCGATTCGCCGGCACCGATCAGGCCATCTGCCTGTCCTGTACCAGCCAGGCCCAGATGGACGTCTGCACGATCTGCGGAAACCGCCGCCACTGCCGGTGGGCCGGCACGACCCGCGCTGTCTGCGACCTGTGCGCCAGCCCTCGCCACCCCTGTCGCAGCTGTGGGGAAATCCGCCTGCGCCACAAACGCGACCCCGGCGGGGAGGGCTACCTGTGCTGGGCCTGCACACCACCGATCATCGAGACCTGCACCAGCTGCGGCGCCGATCGGATCGTGAACGGACGCATCGACCAGCGCCCGTACTGCCCGACCTGCTACCCCAAACAGCCCGAGACCTTCCGCCCCTGCTCCCGCTGCGCCACGGTGACCCGCCTGGTCGGCAAGCTCTGCCCGCGATGCCGCGCCGAGAACATCATTCTCCAGCTGATCCCTGATGACCTCGCCGCCACCGACGAAGCCATCGCACGCCTGCGCCAGGCATGCCTCACCGGCCCAGCCCGCAAGATCATCTACGCATTCGAGCACGGAACCCTGGCCTGCACCCTGCTGGGAGAACTCCTACGCCACCAGCACTTACGCACCCACGCCCACCTCGATGACGCCGGAAGCCGTCGACAGACCAGCCCGGTCCGCTCGCTCCTGGTCGACCACGGCCTGCTGCCCTGGCGCGATGAATCACTGGCCCGGTTCGAGGCATGGACCACCCAGGCCCTGGCCACCCTCACCGACCCTGACCAGCATCGCGTCCTGACCCAGTACGTCCGCTGGCGTCACCTACGCCAACTACGCGCCGCGGCACACCGACCCGACGCGAGCCCGGTACGCGCCGCTCAACTCATCTGGCGCCGTAACGAGATCACCGTTGCCCTGGAACTCCTCACCTGGGCACAGCAGCAAGGGCTGAGCCTGCAAGCCCTCTCCCAGCACCACATCGATCGCCGGCAGGCGCAGGCTCCCGCCCCGTTGCACCATTTCCTGGCCTGGACCAGCCGCCACGACCACACCCAGTCCCTCAGCGCCCCGGTGCGTCCCTCGGCCGGGCGCAACCCGCATCCGATCAGCGATGCAGAACGGTGGCGGCTGATCGCCGGCATCACCGCCGACCCCAGCATCGAGGCCCACCTCAAATTTGCTGCCGGTCTCATGCTGATCTTCGGGCTGCGCGCAGCCCAGATCGTACGACTACGCCCCCAGCAGATCACCACCAGCAACGACGCCGTGGTGATCAACCTGGGATCGGCCCCGCTGGTGCTGCCACTGGAGCTGGCCCCCTTCGCCCAGCAGGCCGCCGACGATCGCACCGCACGGCGCATGTTCACCAGCGGACGCGACGACCGGTGGCTGTTCCCCAGCTACCGCGCCGGTCACCACCTCAACGCAACGACACTCAACCTGCGCCTGAAAAAGGCCGGCGTCCCACCACGACAAGCACGGGCCGGCGCCCTCAACGCCCTCACCCAGCAGCTGCCCCCAGCCGTGCTCGCACGCCTGACCGGCCTGAACGTCGCCACCTGCGTGGCCTGGTCGACCGCCATCGGAGCCAACACCAGCACCTACGCCGCTGCAGTCACCGACATGATCAACATCCGGTTACCAGAGCAACCCCACCCTGCATAGCTACGACCACGTCGCCTGGTCCCGGGCCCGGCACCGCAGTCCCCGATCGCCTCGGGAACCGCAGCCGGCCGTCGCTGACCGCGAGGCGGCACAAGAGCCGGGGTTGCCGTGGTGAATGATCGTCCCCGCGACAATGCCGTCACCATGAGGTGATCGTCAGAGGTTCATGGTGGGGCCGTTTACAGGCCGAAGGCGCCGCCCTCGATGAGGATGGCCAGGCCGATGCCGACCAGGACGACCGGCATCAGGATGTGTCCCCACCGGCTCAAGGCCCGGGCCACGATAGGGCGGGTGGCGAAGTACCGTCCGGCCGCGAGCCAGACGGCCACAAGGACGAGGAAAACGACGGTGTAGACGCTCATTCCACCGATGCCGGCGGTGGCGAAGACCGGGACATAGACACCGATGTTGTCGCCGCCGTTGGCGAACGTCACCCCGGCAACCTCCAGTGCCCGGGGTGGATCCTGCGCGGGCTCGGAGTCGTCATCCTGGATGCCGGTGCGATCAGTCCAAGCTGCCCAGGCTGCCCGCAGCCCCAGCAGCAGCGGCACCAGTCCGAGGTAGGGGATCGCCGACTCGGGCAGGAAGGTGGCCCCGAAGGCCGCCGCGCCCGCAGCGCCCAGGATCGCGGCGAAGCCCAGGTACTGCCCGATCGCGATGGAGCGAGCTGCTCCCGGATGCCCGGCACCTTGGCCGAAGAACAACGCGAGCACCAGGATGTCGTCGATGTTCGTGACCGCGAACAGGCCGATGGCCTGCCCAACGATGCCCAGGTTCACAGCTCAGCTCGTCTCTGAAGATCGGATACGGGCGCAAACCGTAGCGATCGGGCCGTGACGTCGACCAGCACGCACAGGCAGAGCTCTGGGGCTGGATGCGCTCCACCGGACGCACGTCCGGGACAACGTCTGGAACGGCCCTGACCTGGGTGTTGTCGATCGGCGTCGACCCCACCGGACGTCGTCCACTTCCAAGGAAGTGAGACGCCGGAGATTTCAGTCCAGAGGGCTGCCGATGCGGATCCGGTTGCCGTCGGGGTCGGTGATGACGAACTCACGAAGTCCGTAGTCCTGGTCCTGCAAGGGCTCCAGCCCGGCGACGTGCTCGCCCGTGAGGCGCGCGAAGAGGGCTGCGGCGTTGTGGACATGGATGAAGACCTGGGCCGGGCCCCCTTCGGCGGGGGCGTCATGGTTGCGGCTGAAATGGATCTCGACGCCGCCGGCGTGGGTGACGAGATAGCCGTCGTACCGGTCGGCGACGTCGAACCCGAGGTGCTGCCAGAACGCGATGGTGCGGTCGAGGTCAGCGCTGGGCAGGATCGGGATGGTGGAGTTCACCGTGCCAGCGCCCCGCTGACGGCCAGGACGCCAGCGGGCCAGGTGGCCGACCGCATGGGTGAGCCGGTGCAGGTCAGGCAGGCGAGAGGCGCGGCGCGCGGCCCAGAGGGCGCAACCGGCGCAGATGTGAACACCGGGGGTGTCGCCGAGCTCGGCCAACCGGTCGCCGGGCATACTGCGTCCGCAGCAGCCGCACCTTAGGTGCGATGACGACGTGTCGTGCCCGGGACGGTCGGTGGTGCTCATGGCGGGGGTCCTCACACTGCGGTGGGCAGATCGTTCAGCGCCGCGACCAGCACCTCGGGAGAGGGTGATCCGCTCAAACCCTGCGGGCTCCGGTACACGCGGCAGGCCAGTTCCGTGACCGGCGCGGCGTCGGGGAACAGGTCCCGACCGTCGACCAGCACGGTCGGCGAACCCGCGAACCCGGCGGCGGCAGCCGCTTCAGGCGAGCCCACCGCGACCAGGTCGACGGTGACGCCGGCGTGCCCGGTCGCCTCCAGCGCGGTGAGCAACCGGCGATGGGTGATCTGCCAGTTCGGGCAGCCCTCGAAGTACACGACCTGAATCAGCACCACCCGATCGTCTCACCCAGGGCACCGCCCCGGACGTGATAAAGCGAACTACCAACCCTTCCCGGCGATCTCGACCCTGGTGGCTCACGCTGTCGCGGGGTGAGTCCCCGCCTCCTCCTCGCCGGTCATGTTCCTTGAGGACGGCGCGCATCTGCAGTCGCGTACTCCCGGTCGAGTTCAATCACGATGCGCCGGCCCAGGCCACCTCACGTCCCGGACTCGGCCGCACCGAAAGCTGACCGTGCGGCCGTTCCGGGACGACTTTATGGAACACCGTCTGGGGCACCGTCTGGAACGGTCCTGACCTGGGGCGTCTGCGATAGCCGTCAACACCGTCGGGGGTGTGCAAGTTCAAGGATGGCGTGCACCGCGCACGCCGACGGCTTGACGCGCTCATCCGGTAGGCGAGGGTCACATACCTCAGGCCCTGGTACCCCCTGGGGGTATGCGATTAGTGTGGGTGGCATGAGCAGTCACACCGAGGTGCCCGGCAGCATCGGCCTGTCGGCCGTCACCGATCCGGTCTGTGGGATGAGCATCGATCCGTCGGGCCCGTTCGTCGCCCAGCACGACGGGGGCAGCTACCACTTCTGTTCCGCGCATTGCCAGGCCACGTTCGAGGCCGACCCCGATCAGTACACGGGCGCAACGAGCCACGATGTGAGGCATCGCGCACCTGGGCCCGACCTCGCTGCCGTGAACGCGGCGCAGGCGGGGGAATACACCTGCCCGATGCACCCTGAGGTCCGCCGGTCCGGTCCGGGTGCGTGCCCGATCTGCGGGATGGCGCTGGAGCCGGTCACGGTGAGCGCGGACACCGGGCCCAGTCATGAGCTGATCGACATGACCCGCCGGTTCTGGGTCGGTCTGGTGCTGGCCCTGCCAGTGTTCGCGCTGGAAATGGGCCGGCACCTGTTCGACTGGGTCCACGACCTGATCCCGGCGACGGTCTCGGTCTGGGTCCAGCTGGTGCTGGCCACCCCGGTGGTGTTGTGGTGCGGGTGGCCGTTCTTCGTGCGCGGCTGGGCCTCGGTCCGCTCCCGCAACCTCAACATGTTCACGCTGATCGCGATGGGGACCGGCGTCGCCTGGGTCTACAGCGTGATCGCCACCCTTGCGCCGGGTATTTTCCCCGCCTCCTTCCGTACCGCTGAGGACATGAGCGCGGCCGAGGCGATGAGCGAGATGACCTCCGTGGGGACCGTCGATGTCTATTTCGAGGCCGCCGCCGTCATCACCGTCCTGGTCCTGCTCGGGCAGGTCCTGGAGCTACGGGCCCGGGAGCAGACCTCCGGCGCGATCAAGGCGCTGCTGGACCTGACCCCCAAGACCGCACGGCGTCTCACCGCGGACGGCACGGACGAGGAGGTCGCCCTGGCGGACGTCCAGATCGGTGACCAGCTGCGGGTGCGCCCCGGTGAGAAGGTCCCCGTCGACGGCGTCGTGGCCGAGGGCAGGTCGGTGGTCGATGAGGCCCTGGTGACCGGGGAGTCGATGCCGGTCACCAAGACCGCCGGCGACACGGTGATCGGGGGCACCATCAACCAGAGCGGCGCGCTGGTCATGCGCGCCGAGAAGATCGGTGCCGACACGATGCTCGCGCGGATCGTCGCGATGGTCGCGCAGGCCCAGCGGTCGCGGGCCCCGATCCAGCGGATGGCCGACCGCGTCGCCGGAGTCTTTGTTCCCGTGGTGATCGCGGTCGCCGCCGCCGCGTTCCTCGTCTGGGCCCTGGTCGGACCTGACCCGAGGCTGGCCCATGCCCTCATCGTGGCTGTGGCGGTTCTGATCATTGCCTGTCCCTGCGCCCTCGGTCTGGCCACCCCCATGTCGATCATGGTAGGGGTCGGGCGCGGCGCCGGGCTCGGCGTCCTGATCAAGAACGCCGAGGCCCTGGAACGGATGGAGAAGGTCACCACGCTGGTCGTGGACAAGACCGGCACCCTGACCGAGGGACACCCCGTCCTCACCTCCATCGTGCCCGCGGCCGGTTTCGAGGAGAACGAAGTCCTGCGCCTGGCCGCCGGGGTCGAGCGCGCCTCGGAACATCCTCTGGCCCGGGCTGTCCTGGACGCCGCCGGGCACCGCGAACTCGTCATCCCTGAGGTGCGGGACTTCGACTCACCGGTCGGGCGAGGTGTACAGGGCCTGGTCGAGGACCGCGCCGTGGTGCTGGGTAGCGCCGACTTCCTGACCTCGCACCACATCGACACCCGTGGACTGGACGCCCACGCCGATGAGCTGCGCGCCGATGGTGGGACCGTCATCTACGTCGGCGTCGATCAGGCCCTCGCCGGGATCCTCGCGATCGCTGACCCCGTCAAGGCGAGCACCCCTGCGGCGCTGGCCGCCCTGCGTGAGGAGGGCATCGAGGTCGTCATGCTCACCGGCGACAACCGGGTCACCGCCGAGGCGGTGGCCCGGCGCCTGGGGATCGACCGGGTCGAGGCGCAGGTACTGCCCGAGCACAAGAGCGACATCGTGAGGAAGCTGCGCGAGGAAGGCAGGGTCGTGGCGATGGCCGGTGACGGCGTCAACGACGCCCCCGCCCTGGCCGCGGCCGACGTCGGCCTGGCCATGGGCTCGGGCACCGACGTGGCCATCGAAAGCGCCGGAGTGACCCTGCTCGGCGGGGACCTGCTGGGCATCGTCCGCGCCCGGCACCTCTCCCAGAAAACCATGAGCAACATCCGCCAGAACCTGATGTTCGCGTTCGTCTACAACGTCGCCGGCATCCCGATCGCGGCTGGGGTCCTCTACCCCACGTTCGGACTTCTGCTCTCACCGATCATCGCGGCCGCCGCGATGGCCCTGTCCTCGGTCAGCGTCATCAGCAACGCCCTGCGCCTGCGCACCCAGCACATCTAACCGACCGCCTCACGCCCAGGGCCAGGGACGCGACCCGCTCCGCAGCCCAGCCCGCTCAGGAGTCCACCCGGTGGTGGCACCAGCCCGTTCAGAGCCAGCCTGACTGCGCCTACGGCGGGTCGCGCCGACGGGTGAAGAGCTGCGGCATGGGGCCTTTCCCGGGGCGTCTCCCTGAGCATCGCCTCGTGTCTGCCGGCTGTGGGATACCCCTAGGGGGGTATCCCACAGCCGGTGATTTCCTCAGCTGGGCATGCGGAGTGGCGTTTTCGGAGGAGGGCCGAGGGTGAGCAGGCCTGCGCAGCTCAGGCGGTGGATGGCCCAGGCGCAGGCGACGCCCAGGATGCTCAGGGCCAGCCAGGGCAGCGCGGGGGTGTTCCAGGTGTCGGCGGTGTCCAGGGCCGCGCCGGTGGCGAGGTTCCCGGCGGTGATACCGATCCCGGAGACGGTGCTGTAGAGGCCGTAGTGGGTGGCGACCAGCCGGTTACCGGACAGGTTGACGATGGTGTCCATCTCGAAGGGGTAGACGATGAGGGTGGCCAGGGTCAGGATCACCGCTGCTGCCAGCACCGGCATGAAAACCAGTGCCAGGCCCGGCCAGCTCCTGGATCCGGTGGCCGCCCCGGCGGGCCCACTCGTGGGGGCGAGCAGATCGGCCAGGAGCAGGGGCGTGAAGGCCACCCCCATCAGGGCCAGGCCACGGGTGATGGCCTGACCCGGGCTCCAGCGGCGTCGGCACCAGGCGGTGATGCGGACCTGAGTGGCCACGGCCAGGACCCCGGACACGACGAACAGCGCCCCGACCCCGAGAGTGGCGGAGTGCTCGTCGGGAGCCAGGCGCCGGATCTGCAGGGGCAGGACGAGGTAGACCTGGAAGGACAGCACGTAGGAACCGATCATCGCCAGGGAGAACAGGAGGAACCCGCGGTTGGCGCTCACCGCGCGCCAGTCGGTGAGCACCGAGAATCCTGTCGTTCCCGGGTCGCTTCGTTCAGGGCGACGGTCGGGCAGGGCGCGAGCCTGCAACACGGTCAGGCCCGCGAACACGGCCGCGGCCACGGTGCAGGTGAGCTGGAAGGAGATCCCGGTCAGCAGCACACCCAGCAAGGGGCCGATGACGATCCCGGCCTGGTAGAAGACGTTGAACACGGCGAAGGCCTCGGTACGTCGCTGGCCCGCGTCGTGGGCCAGGTAGGCGCGCACGGCCGGATTGAACAACGCCCCCGCGAACCCGGTGAGCGCTGAGGCCACGATCAGCGCCGGTAAGGAGTCGACAAATCCCAGGAGCGCGAACCCGACGGTGCGCAGGGTGCAGCCGGCCACGATCAGCCGCTTGTAGCCCAGGCGATCAGCCAGGGTCCCCCCGATCAGGAACATCCCCTGCTGGGTCAGGTTGCGTACGCCCAGGACCAAGCCCACCAGCCACGCGGCCAGGCCCAGGTCACCGGACAGATGCGCGGCCAGGTACGGCATCAGCATGTAGAAACCGATGTTGATGGTGAACTGGTTCAGGAACAGCAGTTGCACCGGCCGCTCGAAGGAGCGGGCCTGGCTGATCGTGGCCATCATGCCGGGTTCACCGGGACGTTAGAGGACGCGGCAGGGTTGATGATGGTGGTGCACCGGGTCCAGCTGCTCACCTCGCTGGAGTGCGGGTGGGTGATCTGCGCCGGCTCCTGGGGTGGTGCCACGTCCAGGTCCAGGCCGTGGGCGATGCAGTAGTCGTCGTTGTAGATGGTGTCGAAGTAGCGCTGCGGCCCGTCGGGGAAGATCGCCGCGATCCGCGTCTCTGCGGGCAGGGTGCGAGCCAGCCATCCCGCGACCAGGGCGACGGCCCCCACGCTCCACCCTCCGGTGGCGTACTGGGCGCGAGCCAGCGCCCGGGCGGCCCAGACCGCCTCGGTGGGGGCGACCCAGTGGACCTCGGCGAACTGCTCGTAGGCGACGTTGCCCGGATAGATGCTGCTGCCCAGGCCACGCATGACCCGCGGCCGGGCCGGCTGACCGAAGATCGTCGAGCCGATGGTGTCCACACCGACCACCCGCAGCTGCGGGAAGTACCGGCGCAGGACCTGCGCCACCCCGGCCGAGTGCCCGCCGGTTCCCACGCTGGCGACCAGGACGTCGATGCGTCCCAGCTGGGCGATGAGCTCGTGGGCCAGCCCCGCGTAGGCGGACACGTTGTCCGGGTTGTTGTACTGATCCGGGCTGTAGGCCTCCCGGTGGGCGGCCATCAGCTGCGCGACCCGTTCACGGCGGGCCTGCTGCCAGCCCCCGACCGGGTGGGGTCGGGTGACGGTTTCCACCCGGGCGCCGTAGGCGCTCAACAGCCGATGCATGATCGGTTCCATCCCCGGGTCACTGACCAAGGTCACCGGATGCCGGTACACCGTCCCGGCCAGCGCCAGCCCCAGACCCAGGGTGCCGCTGGTCGACTCGATCACCATGGCGCCCTCGCGTAGTTCGCCGCGCCGGCGGGCACGGTCGATCATGTACAGGGCGGTCCGGTCCTTGATCCCACCAGGGTTACAGCCCTCCAGCTTGGCCCAGAAACCGCGATCAGCACCGTTGAACGGGGCATCGATCCACAGCACCGGCGTATTCCCGACCAGTGCTTCCGGGGAGTGACTGGGGACTGCGGCCGAACGGGTCAGCAGCTGGCCCGGGGCCACCTGCAGGTCGTGGGCATCCAGGGGCTGAGCAACAGAGAACGTGTGCATCATCGCTTCCTTGACCGCGCCAAACGCGGCCGTGACATAGGGGAATGGGGTGCACCAACTCCGCTTCAACCCCATAGGCGCCCCGGGCAGCAGCGTGCTGCTCGCAACAGCACCCGACCGGCGCCTCCCTCTCAGGGCAGACGAAGGCCCGGGGTGACAGCCGGCATGACCCGCAGGCATGGCTCGCAGGGCAGGGCCCGCAGCCATCAACCTCGAAGGCGTGCTCAGGTAGGGCCGGGAGTTGGTGAAGACGTGAGGCCTGGTCCGCTCAGATCCGCCAGACACACAAGCGGGCGCTGGTATCAGGACCCCACGTCCCCGTCCCCCATGGGGGGCGTACTGGCAGGGGCCGGTTGCCGTTACCAGCGCCGTCCGCCCACTCGCCTACCTGCTCACCCTCATGCTGGTCCAGGTCAACGCCGTGGACCGTGAGTCCTGGCGGAGATGAAGAGACTTCACAGCCGCCGGGACCGCCCGGCCCCGGCCCGTGGGAGTGCCCCGATCCACCCTCCCCGGCGTGGTTGCCCTGGCTGTCGCCTATCGGAGCGTCGGCCACCACGCGGAGCTCCGCCGCCGAGGGCACGGCCGGCAGTACGCGCGGGTCTGGCTCGCTCGATCCGGACCCGTCATGCACGAGGCAGGCCACCATGCACAACGCGAGCAGCGCGCTCAGCAGCCCAGCCGGCAAACCCCACGTCCAATGACTGGCAGTAGGAATAACATTGCGCACGGTGACGAACCTATCGGCCTGACGGCCCTGCGGCCAAATAAATGCAGCGATATGCGCCCTGTGCCCGTGTCCGGCCGCACCCACATCTGGCTAGTGAGCGCAGCCTGCCTCGCGCCATGCCGGGACGCGCGCCGGGGGAACGAGCAACCCCCACGCGGGCACCACGGCGGCGGTCGTGCATCAATACCCCGAGAGCCCCCGTGCCAGCCGTGCCAGGTGTGCGCACCCTCCCTCTGCCCTTACTGTGTGAGGCGATGTCCGCGACCGGGGAACGACGAGGCGGGGGGCCAGGCGTCTGGCTGCCCGCCTGGGCGTGCCCGCGTGCGGGCGCCCGAGCCCAGCTAGGGCTGCTGGGGTTGCTGGTGGTGTGGACCGTCATGGCCGGAGTCCTGGCCATGCACGCTCTCAGCACAGGCCACAGCTCACACGCCGCCATGCCGACCGGTACCCAGCACGGTGACGCACACGTCCACTCCGGCGACCACCACCAGAACGACAGCGCTCAGACCGCCCAAACCAGCCGGACCAGCCAGCTCGATCGGGTCCAGAGCAGCGAGGGTGGCGATGATGTGGTTGCCTCCGTGGCGGCCGAGCTGAGCGCCAGCCCATCTGTTGCTCAGGCGGGCGTCGCGGTGGTTCGGGGCACAGCTGGGCAACAGGCGGTGCAGGGGCCTGGGATCGCGGGCGCTGTCCTGACCGACACCGGTGGTGAGCACACTGAGCAGGTCTCCGGGCATGAGCTGTGCCTGGACTGGGTGCCCGGTCACTGCCCGGCGGTACCCATGGGCACCCCCATGTGCCAGGCGGTTCTCACTGGTGCAGGTGTGGTGCTGCTGCTGCTGATGCTGAGCATGCTGGCCCTGGGCACCCGCCGAACGGTGTGGGTCCTGGCCCTGCACCCGGTGCCGACCTCCGGCGGCCCTGGCCGGTGGAGAACGTGGCAGTACCGCCTGCCGATCCAAGGCCCCTCGTTGCAGGAGCTCTGCATCAGTCGCACCTGAGCTGACCCGAGGCACGCACACGCCGCCCGCACCCGATCACCGGGCGCGATGGCCGCAGGTGCGTTCCTCATCAGCACAGTGCCAGCAGAGACATTCAACGTGAAGGGTTCCATCAGCATGCGTACAGCACACAATTTCAAGACCCTCAATGCCTGCCTCGCCCTGCCCGTCATCGCCGGCCTGCTCCTGAGCGGATGCGGCAGCGACGACGAGCCGACCTCCAGCAGCCCCACCACCAGCACCAGTAGTGCTGCCAGTAGTGCTGGCAGTAGCGCGGGGAGTGCAGAACCGGGTGTGGGGTTCAACGACGCCGATGTCACCTTTGCCAGCGGGATGATTCCTCACCACGCTCAGGCCGTCGAGATGGCCGATCTGGCCCTGACCAAGGCCAGCAGTGCGAAGGTCAAGGACCTGGCCGAAAAGGTCAAGGCCGCTCAGGCTCCAGAGATCCAGACCCTCTCAGGCCTGTTGTCCAGCTGGAATCAGCCGGCTCCCAGCACCGAGGGCAGCGATTCCATGGAGGGCATGGATCACGGGGACGCCGGCCACGCGGACTCCATGATGACCAGTGAGCAGATGGACGACCTCGAGGCCGCCAGCGGCGCGGACTTCGACCGGATGTGGGTCGACATGATGATCAAGCACCATGAAGGTGCCGTCGCCATGGGCAAGACCGAGGTCGCCGACGGCACCGATGCGCAGGCCACACAACTGGCCCAGACCGTCATCGACGCACAGACCACGGAAATCGCCGAACTCAAGAGCCTGGCCACCGAACTGGCCTGAGGATGCTCCCTTCCGACACTGAGTCTGAACGGGCATCCATCACTGCTCAAACACGTGGTCGCAGACCAGTCCTGGGTTGATGGGCTGAGTGGTGCCTCGCCCCGGCGGCGAGGCACCACTCCCCGATCTGCGGGATCTGGTGGCCCGGCAGCTTTCTGCGCGCACCCTGTGCCGGCGGGCTGCACCACGTCGGCAGTACCTCACACGGATCACGACCACCGGTAGCTGGGTCGTCGGCATCTGCACGCACACACCGACATCGCTGAGCGGTCCCACCTGCCGTCCTTGGCCCTCCGACAAGGAGCGACATGAACGATCGAACCACTATCGGCCGTTCCCCCGGCCGTTCCCCCTGGCCACGACGGTGGCTGCTGCTGATCCTGGCTGTTTTCGCCAGCATGATGGTGGCGTTCCCGGCCGCCGCTCACCTGGATCTGGTCTCCACCACTCCGGCCGACGGCACGGTTCTGAAGAACCCCTCGGCGGCGATCACCGTCACCTTCACTAAGGCGGCCGCCCCCTCCGGCGACGGGTTCACCCTCTACAACGCTGCCGGCCAGGCGGTTCCTGTCGAGGCTGATACCAGCGATGACGGCGTGACCTGGAAGATCCGCCCCACCGCGGCCCTGGAGCCCGGTAGCCGCTACGGCCTCAAATGGAAAGTCAGCGCCGGCGACGCCCACGCCAAGTCCGGCACCATCACCTTCCGCGTCGCCCAGGCACCTGCAGCCAGCCCCAACGACACAGCCAGCCCAGACCCCTCCCCGGCACCCTCTGCGCCAGCATCCTCGGACAGGCCCACCGACGCCAGCGCCACAGAGTCGACCCCGGAATCGGCCCCGAACGCTGATGATCACGCGCAGATGCCCGGGCACACGATGAACGACCAAGACACAGAGATCGGTGCCGACCTGGATGCCGGCCCCGATACCGGCCTGGATGCTGTCCTGGCTTCAGACGACGACGAAGGATCCACCCTCGCGGACACCGCGGCCACGGTGGCACGCTGGATGTCCTACGCCGGGATCCTGGTGAGCGTGGGAGCGCTGGTCATCGTCATCACCACCCTGGTCGGAGCCACCGGCGACGTACGTCTGGCCGAACACGTCGTGCGGATGGCAGCAGGACTGTGCGTGCTCGGCGCCCTCATCGAGGGGGCCTGCCTGCTGTGGACATCGGGCACCCAGGTGCCGTGGTCACCGGCCCTGGCCACCGGCCTGCGCCTAGCCGCCGGCACAGCGATGGTCCTGACACTGGAGCTCATACCGCGCAGCACCGGAGGCCGCCGCTCGTACGACGTCCCCGCGCTACCGGGCGCACCCAGCGCTCCCAGTACGCGGTCCTTCCCAGCCGCCGGAGGCGAGCATCCTCACAGGGAAAGGACCATGACCGGCGGCACTCCAGGGGCCAGCCGCTCGGCCCAGTTGATCCTGACCCCTCCAGTACGCACCGGGCGAGTACGCGGGGTCCCGATGCGCCCTGCCCTGACCGCCGTGATCAGCACCGTGATGCTGGTGTCCTTCGTGTTCGACGGGCACACCGCCTCCGTCGGCCCACGACTAATGATCGCCACAGCCGACCTGGCCCACACCGCCGCAGCCGCCGTCTGGGTCGGCGGCGTTGTCCTGCTAGCTGTCCTGCTCCTGGTGCGCGCCCGAGCCGGAGTGCCGACCGGCGCAGGCGAACTCGCCGTCCGCTTCTCCGTGCCCGCCACCGCAGCCGTCGTCGTCGCAGGCCTGGCCGGAACCGTCCTGACCCTGCTCATCATCGACAGTCCGAGCGACCTCACCAGCACCCCCTGGGGTCGCATCATGCTCATCAAACTGGGCCTGGTCGCCACCGTCGCGATCATGGGCTACGTCAACAACCGCTACGCCCTGCCCGCACTCGATTCATGGCGCCCCGGCACCGCCCGCCTCCTGCGACGCACCGTCGCCGCCGAAGCCACCGTCATGATCGCCGTCCTGCTGATCACCGCGATCCTCGTCGCCTCGCAGTCCTGACCACCACTCCAGTGGAATCGGGGAATACCGCGAGAACGAATAAGGCCGGTTACCAACCGCGGTACGGCGCCACTGCCCACTCGCGACCGAGCCGATCAGCACGGCGTTGACCCGGATCTATTCCGGCCCGAGCTCTTTGGACAGCGACGTGGGCAGTGCCAGACCCGCAGCGCGGGGAAGCCGCCGTGGGCACGGAGTTCCCTACGGCCGCCGTGCCGCTGACCGCCAGCACGGTGACGATCGCCCCGCCACCGACGGCCCGCAGATGCGGCAGCACCAGAGGTACTGCGCGGGCCGCCGCGACGTACGCGTCCATCTGTTCGGGATTGGTGACGTCGGCCTGGACCGCGAGAACAGCTCCGATCCGAGACTCATCCGATGAGGTGGGCGTGCAAAGTCGTGCGGCGGCCATGCCCCGATGCCTATATAGCGTCATCGTTCGGATACTCTCCGAAACCAATCATTCGTGAGAATCGCGACGACGGGGTGAGGGCATCGACGACGTACTGCGCGCGCTGCCGCAAACTCTGAATGACCTTGATCATCGCCTGCGGAACAGCTGCGAACGTGCAGAGATGGTCGCCGAGGACTTTCTCGCCCACGGATGGGATGGCCTTGCCTGGGTCATTGAACAGGTCGGCGAAGGCCTGTACTCGATGCTTGATCCTCTCCAGGAAGCCCATGTCGGCGTCGAAAGCGCCGTGTCCAGCGTCGAGCAGCTATCTGCTGAGCCCGCAGTTGAAGGTGTCCGCAATCGTCTGGCAGCGTGCAGCGCGGACCTGGCCACAGCCGGGGCTCTGCTCGCTGACCTAGCGCAAGCCCTAGAGGAGGCCGCCGCCCTGGCGATGCCCGCACACCAGGGTTTCGCCGACTCCCTCAGCGGGCAGAAGGATGACTTCCTGGCCGCCATCGAACTGGTGGAGCAGGAAGAGGCCAGGGTCGGGGTGGAACAACAGGCGGCCCAAGAGTTCGGGACGAACGTCGAGCAGAGAGGCAGCCGCCCCCCAGACCTTTCCCCTCCCCACCACAGTGACCTTGCGGATGCGGAGAGACCGGGGGCGAGCCTGCCGGACTGGGTCCGGACGGCAGGCGCCCGGCTTCCCATCCGGACAGGGAAAGGGCAGAAGACGGCCGGCCTGGTCTTCGACGCGGCCAACCCTCGCTCAGACACAGCGCCGGTGGTGTCCGGTGAGGATTTGAGCCTGGTCGAGGACCTGAACTTGCAGAACCGCCGACTACGTCGCGCGACAGCGCTGCTGTCTCACGTGGAGTCCCACGTTGCGGCCGGGATGCGCCGGGGACGCTACTCCCACGAAACGGTGCTGGTCATCAACAATCGGCCCTGCCGTAATCAGTTCGGTTGCGACGAGCTGCTGCCGTACATCCTGCCCCGCGATTCCCAGCTCCACGTGTACGTTTCGGACGAGCACGGCACCGCCCACTTCAAAACCTACCGAGGAACCGGAGAACTGACGCAGCCATGACCATGCCTTCCCCCTCCCCGACACCCCAAGCAGGCAATCCCCAGCGAGCGCCGCTGGTCCTGCAATGGGGGCGCGATGAGAACACCGACGAGACCTTCGAGGCCCGGGTGTCCACGCGTGAAGAACTCGCCGACGTCCTGACGAACATCCACACGCAGGCCCTACGTGAAGGCATCGCCTGCATGACGCAGATCTGGTCCGCCCAAACCATGCGTCAACGGGGCCCTGGTCCGGCCGAACCTGAAGTGCTCATCGAGGCCATCGTGGGTGACCCCCGCGGCGCCGGATTGCGATGGCTCGGTGATGACGACGAAGTCCAGGCCGCCAGCCCAAGCCTTGCTGCACCCAACGAAAACATTACCTTCGACAACGCTGGATCTGCCGACTCGCTACCTCCGAGCGTTTTTCGCCTGAGCATCGCCGACGTCCAGAACATTCTGATCGAGTACCTTGAAAAAGGATCACGCACAACGTCCCTGTCCTGGACTCGCTTAACCTTCCTTAACGACCCTGAACCCTGAGCCCGGATCCACCGGCCAGCATGAGTGATGTCACCGCAAAATAGGCCGCGGGTGCCCGCTGACCTGGGATGATGTTCTTGCGACGGAATATCAGCCCGAGGATCAAGGAAGCACCCGCGAGATGCG